>JAFYRB010000105.1 GCA_017559615.1 Alistipes sp.
ATAAGAATTTTAATCATCTTGGCAGACAGGCGGGCCACCGTAAGGCGATGCTTTCAAATATGGCTGTTTCGCTTATTCTGCACAAGCGCATTCAGACTACTATTGCCAAGGCAAAGGCTGTTCAGAAGTTCATCGAGCCATTGGTAACAAAGTCAAAGGAGGACACTACACACCAGCGTCGTATAGTTTTCTCATATTTGAAGCAGAAGGAGGCAGTTACTGAGTTGTTCCGCACTATCGCTCCACGTATCAAGGAGCGTCCAGGTGGTTACACTCGTATCCTCAAGACTGGTTTCCGTCTTGGTGATGGCGCAGATATGTGTATCATCGAGTTCGTTGACTTCAACGCTACTTACACTGAGGGTGCTGAGGCTCCAGTTGTAGCAGCAGAGGCTAAGCCAAAGACTCGTCGTTCACGTAAGAAGTCTACAGATGCTGCTGAGGATGCAACTGTAGTAGCAGAGAAGAAGACCGCTACACGCGCTCCTAAGGCTGCTGCTAAGGCTTCTGCAGCAAAGGGTGCAAAGAAGACCAACGTAGGTAAGAAGATGTAATTCTTCACTCCTATATAAGATATCGTGGGTTGTACTTCGGTACGTCCCACGATATTTTTTTATTGCTGATTCTCAGAATTTTTGTATCTTTGTCTTGTTAATGAGATAATAAAGCTAAAACTTATAACCTATGAGAAAGTTTATATTTGTTCTAATGGCCGTTCTATCGCTCGTTGCGATGTCGTGTGAAAAGAAAGTTCCCACTCCAGAGCCTGTGAATTTCGAGATTACCTCGGATGTAGAGGTAAATGTCGGTGCTGAGGGAGGTATCGTTGTTATTACTTATACACTTGGTGGTGGTGACTACACCTTGGTTCAGGTATCTTCGGATAATGAGTCTATGGTTTCAGCTATCGACAGCGATGACGCGGGCATAGTACGTGTTATGGTTACGGAGAATACCATCTATTTCGAGCGTGAGGCAGTGGTGCGAATTGCCTATGATGGCGAGTCGAAATATGTTACGATTAAGCAGGCTGCAAAGACAGGTGGCGCAGAGGGATATGAGGTTGTGAATATCACTGCAAATCAGCTTATTGGCAACTACTACGGAGATGCTCTTGTAGGTGGTTTGGGCCACTATTGGATTATCCTTTCGGATGGAGGTATCGTAGATGGAGAGCTATCTCCCGATGGTGAGTTCTTCCGTCTTGACCTTCTCGGACCTTTGGCTGCTGGTGGCGAGGATGTCCGCATCCCTGATGGTGCCTACACCTATACCCCTGAGAATAGCTTAAACTCATACACTATGCTTAACCTCGGAAGCACCGACTACGTATATTGCGATGATAGTGGCGAGTGGATTGGCTATGCCTTCACCGAGGCGGAGCTTATTGTCGAGGGTGATAGCTTCAGACTCTTTGCCCGTACCGAGGATAAGGAGTTTCACGTGACATTTGAGGGTGACTATGCCCTTACGCAGAACACAATCTCGGAGTATATCTCGACGTTGAAGTCTGACCACGAGATTGACCTTACGAACTGCAAGGGTACGCTTCGCAGCTTTGGCGACTATTGGGAGTGTGGCCTCTGTAATTGGCAGATAGAGTTTGTGCATAATAGAGGTATGGAGTATGGCACTTACCTCGTTTTGGACTTCTTGACCGACACTAATCTTAGTGGCGCTTCGGGTGTTGCGGGAACATATCGCTCTTCGGGATTTACGGAGGAGGATCCTACGAAGCCAGCCTTCGCAAGCTACACTTATGTTCCAGGTATGCGAATCTCGGACGATGGTGTATTTATGATGGGTTCTCTGCTCCTTATCTACGAGGATGGTAAGGGTATCGACCAGGCTCCAATTTTCGATGGAGAGTTTACGATTACGGCAAATGACAATGGCACATATACCATTGTTATCGACGCTACTGACGATGCCGACCCAGCTCATAAGATTACGCTTAACTGGACAGGTAGATTGAATTAACACATTGTCTGTTCGACCTCTAATCCCAATGCAGTCACTGCGTTGGGATTATTTTTTTTGCATAAAAAACGGCCAAAAATTTTGTGCATAGCCACAAAAGATGTATTTTTGTAAGGTGGAAGATGTTTCTTTGTGCGACTGATAGCTATGTTGCGGTCGTAATTAACAGAAAATCACATATTTAAAACCTTATAATTTCAAAAAACTATGAAGAAAATTAATTTCTTGATGGCGCTTATGATGGCATTCACGCTATCGTTTGTTGCTTGTAACGAGCCAGAGCCTGCGCCAGAGCCAGATCCAGTACCTCCTGTAAAGGATACTTTCGTGGTGGAGATTGGTGAGGTTACTTCATCGTCAGTTGCTTACACAGTAACTCCATCTGACCTCGAGGCAGAGTACCTTTGCGTATTGTACGATGCAGAGACCGTAGAGGAGTTTACACGTGACCAGTTCCTCGTAGAGAGCCTTATGTCGGAGCTTGAGGAGGAGGCACGCTCAACAGGTAAGACATTGCTCGAGTATATGCCTTCTGTTGTTGACAAGGGTGCTATCACCGATGGTATGTTCAAGGGCCTTGCTCCAGAGTCTCGCTACTACATCGTAATCTTCGGTGTTGACGCTGCTAATAACTACGCTGCAAACACTGATGTCTTCAAGACTGAGGTTACTACAGCTGCAGCTGCAACTCTTGACGTAACTTTCGAGATCGACACTGTTGTTGATGGTAACACAGCTACTTACACTGTTAAGCCATCTAACGACAACGACGTATGGTACTTCTACACTCTTCCAAAGGCTACTTACGAGGCTTACACAGATCCTAATATGTACGCTATGAGCGAGCAGTCATTCTTGTTGTACTGCCTCCAGATGGAGATCGATGCTTATCGTCAGGCTGGTTACAACGACAATCAGATTATGAACGCTATCTTCCACAAGGGTACTTTGACACTCCAGGCTGAGGGCTTGAATGCTAATACCGAGTATATCAATATGGTTGCTGGTTTCTTCGTAACTCCAGAGGGTCAGGTAACTATCGCTACAGAGCTTACAACAACTACCTACACTACAGGTGATGCTAAGGCTAAGGAGCTCTCATTCGAGATCTCTGTATCTGACATTGAGCCTATGCGCGCCGCTATCAAGATTACTCCTTCTAACAACAACGACAAGTTCTGCTGGATGTGTGCTGAGTGGGATGGTGTTAAGACTGCTGAGGATGTGATGAACGAGATCGTATCTATGTATGGCGGTTGGATGAACAACGGCGCTATGCTTTATAGTGGTGTTCAGGACTACACTGGTGGCCCAGGTAGCTCATATAAGTATCGTCTCGACGCTGCTGATACCGACTACTACGTTATCGCCTTCGGTTACGCTGGTGGTGTAACAACCGAGCCAGTGATGGAGACTTTCCACACTTTGCCTGCTCCATCAGCAGAGGATACTACCTTCACAATGACTGCATCGTCAATCTCTCCTTATGGCTTCACTGTAGGTGTAACTCCTTCTGAGTCTACAACATACTACACATTCAACGTAATGTCTAATGACGAGTTCGCTGCTTTGGATGTTGATGCTCTTGCTGAGGAGTTGAATGCTCAGTTCGACGAGATTCTTACTATGCAGCAGATGTTCGATCCTGCTGTAACTATTGCTCAGGTTCTTAGTATGTACTACTACCGTGGCCCATACACAGCTACCGCTTCAGGTCTTGCTCCTGAGACATCTTGCTCAGGCTTCGTAATGGCACTCTCTCCAGAGACAGGTCACGTTGTTAAGGTTCACACCTTCGAGAATGTTGCTACAACAACTAAGCTCGGTGAGGTAGCTCCTACTGTTGAGCTCATCGGTAACTACTCAGGTGACGAGGAGGCTGGTGCAGTATTCGGTCAGCCAGAGGCTACTAAGGGCCGCTCTATCACCGTTGTTAAGTACGGCAACTTCGACGGCGCACGTACACTCTTCGGCTCAATGGCTGGTGACGATGTAACTAACGCTGCTGTTTACCCAGATTCACAGCTTTGGGGTCAGTTGGCAGGTACTTGGCAGAAGATTGACCAGGCTCAGCCATACTCATTCTACTTGACATATTGGGATGCTCCAAATACAGCATTTGCATACGCAGTAGATAACAACGGTAACCCTGGTGCTCTTGGTCGTTGCTACTCAATGGCTACTGCCGAGAATAAGGGTAACATCGAGGATTTGAAGGCTCTCGTTGAGGAGATTAATGCTGCTTCAAAGAGCTATGCACTTCCTGCATCTGTAGTTATCCGCGAGGATGCTGGTATGCAGTTCGAGGCTAAGAGCGTAGAGGTAGAGCTTCCAGTTGCAGAGGTTAAGGCAGAGGTTTCAGCTCCTGCTGCTCCTGCAGTTAAGAAGTCTAACTACATCCGTCCATTCTACCTATAATCGTAGGATAAGATAATTATGAGGATGCCGACCAGTTCTGGTCGGCATCTTTTTTTGCATATATTATAAAATTTTAGGGATTTTAATAAAATATTTTAATAATTTGCGAAAATAGGCTCTCGGTGCGGTGTATAGATAATTATGCGCGCAAATATCAGTTATGAGAGAAAATATTTCTATATTATTTGTATA
>JAFYRB010000106.1 GCA_017559615.1 Alistipes sp.
ACCGAGAAGGAGACACACGAGTTCGCAGAGAAGATGGAGGAGGGTCAGCCATTTATGACCACATCTTGCTGTCCTTCATATATGGAGATGGCACGCAAGCACGCTCCAGAGCTTCAGAAGTACATCTCGTCTACATACTCACCTATGGTCTACACCGCAGACCTCGCACGCGAGAAGTATCCTAATGCGAAGGTTGTCTTCGTAGGTCCTTGTATCGCAAAGCGTAAGGAGGCACGTCGTGAGGACTTGAAGGGTAAGGTAGACTTCATCCTTACTTACGAGGAGATTCACGCTATCCTTGGCGGTATGAATATTGAGCTTGGCGAGGCTAACGTTCACCCAGTAGATTGCGCATCACGCCGCTCGGCACACGGCTTCGCGGAGAATGGTGGTGTTACGGCTGCGGTGAAGGAGTTGGTAGCAGGCAAGCTCGACTTCACAACATTGCAGATTGCAGGTCTTAACAAGAAGAACGTAGCGTTGTTGAAGGCTTATGGTAAGACTGGCAAGGCTCCAGCACAGTTCATCGAGGTGATGGTATGTGACGGAGGTTGTATCTCTGGTCCAAGCGTTCACACTGCTTACGGCGACGGTAAGAAGACCTTCGACGCAGAGCTTAAGAAGCGATAATTCAGTAACAAAAAAATGACGAAGATACTTGTAGAGAGACTGGTTAACGGCGAAAGGCTCAACGCCTCAGAGATGGGGCAGCTACTCAAAAGTGCTGCTCAAGACCTAACTATGCTACAATTTCTTCGCGACAATGCCGTCCGAACTGCTCGCCAGCAGTTCGGACTTGGCATATATATACGTGGACTAATCGAGCTTTCGAGCTACTGCCGCTGCAACTGTCTGTACTGCGGTCTTAGACGTAACAACCGCGATGCAGAGCGATATAGACTCACCGCCGAAGAGGTGCTGGAGTGTTGTAAGGAGGGATATAAGTTGGGGTTCCGCACCTTCGTACTTCAGGGTGGCGAGGATGGCACACACTCGGATGAGTGGCTCGAGATGCTTATCTGCCAGATGCGTAGTCTCTACCCCAATGTGGCTATCACGCTATCATTGGGCGAACGCAGCGAAGAGTCGTACATACGCCTCAAACGCGCAGGAGCAAACCGCTATCTACTGCGTCACGAGGCTGCAAATAAGGAGTTATACGAGTCACTACACCCCGATGGTAACGGCTTGGAGCACAGACTACAATGTGCCGAGTCGCTAAAACGTGCGGGGTATCAGACAGGACTCGGAATGATGATTGGCGTAAAGGGACAGACCATAGAGCATATCGTGGAGGACTTGATGCTTATAGAGCGTATGCAGCCCGAGATGGTGGGCATAGGCCCATTCCTACCACATAAGGCGACACCACTTGGCAACGAGCCTGCGGGAGACCTAAACCTCACGCTGGCAACCATAGCCATAGTGCGCCTAATGCTACCAAAGGCACTACTACCCTCAACTACGGCACTTGCGACGCTGACGCCACGAGGAAGATTGGAAGGTATCCTCTCGGGAGCTAACGTCGTGATGCCGAACCTCTCCCCCTCGGATGTTAGGGCGAAGTATGCTATATATGAGAATAAAGCCTCGTGGGGTAAGGAGGCTGCCGAAGGCTTGCAGGCTCTCGAAGAGGAGTTGCAGAGCATCGGCTACCATATCGACTACTCGAGAGGCGATTTTAACAACCTAAAAGAGTAACTACTATGAGTGAATTTAAATATGACGTAATGTCGGAGCGTGCCGATGAGTTCATCCACGATGGTGAGATTCGCGCAACGCTTGAGTATGCACAGAAGGCGTGCGAGGACCGCGCCCTTGTGGAGGAGATTCTCACAAAGGCCGAAGAGGGCAAGGGTATCTCACACCGCGAGGCAGCAGTACTTATCGAGGTTAAGGATAAGGATATTGAGGAGCGTATCTTCGCCATAGCGCGCCGCTTGAAGGAGAAGATATACGGCAACCGCATTGTGATGTTTGCTCCGTTGTATCTCTCTAATCACTGCGTAAATGGCTGTGTATATTGCCCTTACCACGCAAAGAATAAGACTATTCCACGCCGCAAGTTAACCCAGGAGGAGATTCGCCGCGAGGTTATCGCCCTTCAGGATATGGGCCATAAGCGCCTTGCGTTGGAGACTGGCGAGCATCCAAAGCTCTCGCCTATTGAGTACGTACTGGAGTCTATCGACACCATCTACTCTATCCACCACAAGAATGGCGCGATACGTCGTGTGAATGTAAATATCGCTGCTACAACGGTCGAGAACTACACTCGCCTGAAGGATGCGGGTATCGGCACATATATCCTCTTCGAGGAGACCTACGATAAGGCTGCCTACGAGCGTCTGCACCCTACGGGACCAAAGAGCGACTGGGCATACCACACCGAGGCGATGGATAGAGCGATGTTGGGAGGTATTGACGATGTGGGCGTAGGTGCATTGTTCGGACTCTCGAACTATCGCTACGATGTTGTGGGTATCCTTATGCACGCCGAGCATCTTGAGGCTCGTTTTGGCGTAGGTCCTCACACCATCAGCGTGCCACGTATCCGCCCTGCGGATGATATCGACCCTCGCGACTTCCCTGATGCAGTGACCGACGAGGTATTCCGCCGTATCGTAGCGGTGTTGCGCATCGCAGCGCCATATACAGGTATGATTGTCTCGACACGCGAGTCGAAGGCGTGCCGCGAGTTGGTATTGGACGTAGGTGTATCACAGCTTAGCGGCGGCTCAAAGACCTCGGTTGGTGGATATGCCGAGGGCGTGGTAGATGCCGAGGATTCAGCGCAGTTCGATATCTCGGATAACCGTACGTTGGATGAGATTGTTGGCTGGTTGCTCGAGTTGGGCTACATCCCAAGTTTCTGTACCGCGTGCTACCGCGAGGGACGTACCGGCGACCGCTTTATGTCGTTGGCAAAGCGTGGCTTGATTGGTAACTGCTGCGCGCCAAATGCACTTATGACATTGGCCGAGTATCTCGAGGATTACGCGTCGCCAAGGGTAAAGATTGAGGGTGCAAAGATGATTGACCGCCTCACGCAGATTATCCCTTCGGAGAAGATACGTCGCATCACCGCCGAGAACCTCAAGGCTATTGCCGAGGGTAAGCGCGACTTTAGATTCTAACGACTATGGCACTTACAACACCATCATCCGAGCGAGTACACATCTCGATTTTTGGACGCTGCAACGCTGGTAAGTCGACACTCGTAAATCGCCTTACGGGGCAGGACGTGGCTATCGTATCGCCCGTAGCGGGCACCACGACCGACCCTGTGCAGAAGGCTATGGAGATAAACGGCTTGGGTGCTGCGATAATTATCGACACCCCAGGTTTGGACGATACTACAACACTCGGTGCGGAGCGCGTGGCACGTAGCGCACGAGTTCTTGATAAGACCGACATCGCGGTTATCCTCTTTACCGACGAAGAGGGTGACGAGGAGCTACGTCTTATGGAGGAGTGCCGCATAAGGGAGATTCCCGTTGTTGTGGCTCTTGCACACGTTGATAGACTCCAGAATCGTGATGCGGTAAAGGCGAAGATAGAGAGCATTACGGGTAAGAACGTTGTTGCGATAAGCGCACTTACAGGAGAGGGCATCGAGGAGCTTACCGAGGCTATCGTTGCTATACGTCCTTCGGAGGAGCGACTCATTACAGAGGGTTTCTGCGAGGCGGGAGATACAGTGCTTCTGGTTATGCCACAAGATAAGTCCGCGCCAAAAGGACGCCTTATTCAGCCACAGGTGCAGACCATACGCGAACTTCTGGATAGAGGTTGCGTGCCGATCTGTTGCACACCCCAGACAATGGCTACAGCACTTGCGAGTTTGGCCGCAGCGCCAAAGCTAATCATAACTGACTCTCAGGCATTTAACGATGTATATGCGCTAAAACCAGAGGGCTCTGTATTGACCTCCTTCTCGATACTTTTTGCGCGATATAAGGGTGACATCGCACTCTTTGTGGAGGGTGTGAAGGCGCTCAAGAATCTAACGCCAACATCACGCATCCTGATTGCCGAGGCGTGTACGCACACACCGCAGAATGAGGATATCGGACGTGTGAAGCTCCCAGCGATACTACGCAAGAAGTTTGGCACAGAGCTGCAAATAGATATCGTTGGTGGCGCTGACTACCCCGAGGACCTAACGCAGTATGACCTTGTGATTCACTGCGGAGCTTGTATGTTCAACCGCAAGCACGTGCTTAGTCGCATCGAGCGAGCAAGAGAGCAGGGAGTTGCCATCACAAACTATGGCGTGATACTCGCAGCACTCGGAGGAATACTCGACAGAGTTAAAACATCGTAGTTTGGAGATGTGAAAATAAATATGTAACTTTGAAAAAATTTTTTACCAATGGATAAGATAAAACTCCTTGACCGTAGATTTAAGAAAATGATTCCTGCCGAGGAAATCGACAGAGCTGTAGCACGCGTTGCAGAGCAACTCAACGAGCGTTATGCTGGTAAAACCCCTGTATTCCTTGGCGTTTTGAGTGGTTCGTTCCTATTCCTCAGCGACTTGGTGCGTAAGATTAACTTCGACTCACGCCTTGCTTTCGTTAAGATTTCGTCATACGAGGGTACGCAGTCGACAGGTAGCATCAAGCAGCAGCTCGGTATCGACTTCGACATCGAGGGCAAGGATATCATCATCGTGGAGGATATCGTGGAGACGGGACATAGTATGAACTACTTGCTCGACTACCTCAACGAGCGTCACCCAGCAAGCGTTTCGATTTGTACGCTCTTCTTCAAACCTGAGAAGTTCCTCTATGAGTACAATATCGACTATGTAGCGATGCCTATTGGCAACGAGTTCATCGTAGGTTACGGTCTTGACTACAACCAGATTGGACGAAACCTTAAGGATATTTACGTTTTAGATGAAGATTAATCCCGACCTTGAACTTCTCGAAGGGGGTAAAAAGCTACCTCTTGTCGAGGACTTCTATACCATCCAGGGTGAGGGTTACCATAGCGGTAAGCCTGCATACTTCATACGCCTTGGTGGCTGCGATGTAGGATGCCGCTGGTGTGATGCCAAGTATACGTGGAATCCAAAGATTTTTCCTCCTACACCTATCGAGACTATCGTGGAGCGTGCTTGCAGTTGCAAGGCTCAAGCAATAGTTATCACAGGTGGAGAGCCTCTGTTATACCCATTGGGCGACCTAACACGCGAGCTTCACGCACGTGGCCTTGAGATATTCATCGAGACCTCGGGTACGAATCCTATAAGCGGCGAATTCGATTGGATATGCCTCTCGCCAAAGCGTCAGATGCCACCATTGGAGGAGGCTCTGCTACGTGCCGACGAGTTGAAGGTTATCGTACAGACGAAGGAGGACCTCGAGTGGGCTGTGGAGTGCAGCAAGAGGGTGAGAAGTAAATGTCGCCTATACCTACAACCCGAGTGGAGTGTCTACGAGAGCATCATCGCCGAGATTGTAGAGTGGGTGAAGGAGAACCCCGAGTGGAACATCTCCATCCAGACACATAAGTTTATGCATATTCCATAATAGCATCTATGGCACAAAATAATCTATCCGAGAAGGACAAACAGCGACAGAGATATATCAACATATTCTGGACATCTCTCACGGTGGTGATTGCCATAGGTACGATTTGGGTATCGTTAAGCACTCTTATGGATATGTTGCGCACGTATCGTGACCGACGTGATGTGGAGGCGAGGATTGAGAATCTTGAGAAGAAGATTACCTCCGACAGCATCTTCATCCATAAGATTACCACATCGCCAGAGTTTATGGAGCGTTTCGCACGCGAGACATACCATATGCAGCGCGAGGGCGAGACGGTATATATTATGGAGTAGAACCTAAAAAAATAGCATTGGAGCATCGCTCCGCACAATATAACGCTCTTCGGGGCGTTATTTTTGTATAACAAACTAAAAAACCGATTGCCTATAGAGAGATTTTGACGCAGAGAACTAAAATTTGAGTATTATGAAAAAGAGTATTTTAAACCTTGTTGCTATTGTCGCACTTTCGGCAGTAACAATCTCTGCTACAATCTATTTTATCGACAATTACCGCACATCGCAACCCTCCACAACGCTACTCAGCGATAACACTTTTACGGAAAATCCCGCTACGGATGCACGCTTCGCAGCCTCGGTAGTGCCGAGCGAATATCCCGACCTTACGTACGCCGCCGAGAATGCCGTTAAGGCAGTTGTAAATATCGAGGCGACGGTCAAGGTTGGCAATGCCGCACCACGTGATCCATTTTTGGAGTTCTTCGGCTACCCACAGGGCTATGGCCAGCGTGAGGCTAAGGCTGGTGGCTCGGGAGTTATCATCTCGGAGGATGGCTATATCGTTACGAACAACCACGTCATCGAGGGTGCTACGAAACTTCGTGTTAAGCTTCACGATGGCCGTGGCTACGACGCTACAATCATCGGCTCGGACCCCGCAACCGACGTGGCACTTATAAAGATTGAGGAGTCGGGACTCCCTACCCTACCTTTCGGCTCGTCGGATGCACTACGATTGGGCGAGTGGGTACTTGCCATTGGCTACCCTATGGAGCTTCAGTCGACAATCACCGCAGGTATCGTCTCGGCAAAGGCACGAAGCCTCGGAGCGTTGAACAACCAGCAGGGCATTGAGTCGTTCATCCAGACCGATGCTGCGGTAAACCCTGGTAACTCGGGTGGTGCGCTGGTGAATACACGTGGCGAGTTGGTGGGTATTAACACCATTATCAAGACCTCGACGGGTAGTTACGTAGGTTACTCATTTGCCGTTCCAGAGACAATTGTAAGAAAGGTTGTCGTAGACCTCAAGGAGTCGGGCGTTGTGCAGCGTGCCGTACTTGGCATCTCGTTCCGAGCCATTGACCAGCAGTTTGTTGATGAGATGGGCGAAATGACAGGTATTCAGGATATTGGCGGTATCTACGTAGCTTCGGTTTCGGAGGGTGGCGCAGCCTCGGAAGCGGGAATTCGCAAGGGCGATATCATCACCGCGATAGATGGCGTTGCAACAAACGATACGGCTACGTTCGTGGAGCAGATTGGCAAGCGCCGTCCTGGTGATAGCATCACGCTCAACGTTGAGCGCGGCACAAAGAGCATCGAAATAGTTGCGACACTTCAGAATAAGGCGGGTGAAAAGAGCCTCCTTGCAAGAGAGAGCGTAGACGTAGCACGTGAGCTTGGCGCAAAGTTCCGCAACGCCCCAACGGCACTATGCAAGGAGTTGGATATCCGCGGCGGTGTGCAGGTAACCTCTATACTACGTGGTGGACTCTTGGAGCGCTGCCGAGTGAAGGAGGGATATGTCATCACACATATCAACGACCGCGAGGTGCATAGCCTTGATGACCTCGACCGAATGACCGAGAAGATAACCTCGATAGATGGTATCTACCCTAATGGTCGCGCATCGAGCTACACGATAATGCAATAACATAGAAAAGGGAGGTTAGATTCTAACCTCCCTTTATTTCATTTAGTCAACCCACACCAATGGAGCCCCCGTATCCGCTAACTCCTCATCGCTAAGCTCCACGGAGATAATGCCCTCGGAATATGGTGCAACCTCATAAGGCTGATAGACAAAGAGTAGTCCCGCATCTGTCAGCGCCATAGAACTTGACAAAGGAAGCATCTCGGCAGAATCTATCAATATCGCATACTCCTCGTTAAGACGCGCATACAACAACTCCCTGAGCGCAGCACCCCACTCACCATCGAAAAGATATCCGAAGTCGTAGAGGCTACCTGTTTCAAGGTCGAAACTCTCATACCAAAGCGACTGACCGCCGTGCGCACCACCTGTATACGACTCAACAAGCGTCTCGTAGCACAACACCGTATTCTCTCGCACGAAGTATGCAGTCTGATCCATCAGGTACCAACACATCGGGCCATCGCCCTCTGAAGCATAATCGGCATACTCCTCAACAATACTCTTCGCCGCAGCATCGAGATCCATACGCAAGAAGCCATCGTCATCCATTGTCTCCTTTTCATAACCCTCGAACGAGTTGCTATAATTGAGCCACTCAATCTTAGCGAAGACCTCCCTATCCCACAAATTTGCGATACGCTGATAGGTTACCTTCACCTCGTATGTTGAATTATCAGTTGCCTCGAAGGTGAATGGCTCGAACTCTGGCAACACCTTCTGCTCACTATTATTACACGCCACAAGTGCCATCAACAGCACAAGCGACATAAAAAATTTACACTTTCTCATAGTCGTTTTAGTTTATTTAGTGTAAAGATACGAATTTTTCTATAAAATACAAACACGCTCGCCGATATGTTGTAATAGAAGATTATGGCGACAACCTATATTGCTTACAATATTTACAATAGATATAAATTGCAAAAAGTGGGAAAAATCAAAAAAAACGCTATTTTTTTGAAAAAAAGTGCAAGAAAGTTTTGGTGGATAAAAAAATTGCCGTATATTTGCATCGTCAAAAGGAAACAACCTGATGACAAGACCGAATGGTGGATTCATCTAAGGGCTAGGATACGTGCCTCTCACGCACGACATAGGGGTTCGAATCCCCTATCCACTACAAAAGAAACTATATAAAAAGAATAATAACCGCTCAAAAGGCGGTTATTGTTTTTTAATACCTTGATATAGACTCCTTTCCCTCGTCAATATATTTGCTGACCATTTGTTTTATTTTATCTGCATCGGGAGCATAACCTGCGAAAGTGTGGTGAATTAACGAATCTATCGGATAGAACTCACCCTCGCCACTGATTTCTTGTTGAGATGTTAAGTGTGCTTCTCCATTCTTTGTAATATAAAATCCATCGTCACTCTCTACATCGTCATTGAATCGGAGATAGTCCTCTATCATATCGTAAATCTCGGACATCTTCTTATCAAATTTCGTGGCACAATCCACCAACACAAACCTATCAACATTTGGAATTACAGCCAATCCCGACTCTTGTAAATGAATTTGTCCTGCATCGTCAATATAATCTACGGTGTATATTCTACCATTCATTTGAGTAGCTTGCTTG
The DNA here is from genome assembly GCA_017559615.1 of Alistipes sp. Next base: position 9,047 of record JAFYRB010000106.1, read on the forward strand.
TCTGCTCCATTATAATCTTCCATTTGGAGTACTCTTATTTTTTCTCCTTTTTTCATAAATCATAAGTTTAACAATACTCTTTGGGTTTTATATAACAGGAGATTAAGAAAACTTGAATGAATTCTTTTCTAAATAAAACTATCGTAGTACATTTACAACAAAAGCCACCATAACAGGTGGCCTTTGTTGATTATTAGCAATATCTTTGATTAACAACTCTCTACGATGTAGTTTAGTTTGCCTCGTACAATATCGAGTAACTTTGAAAATTCTGCGGGTTTGCCATTCACCGTTGTTGGCAATTTTGATGTTATTACAACCTTCTTGTCGGCAAGTTGAATTGTTGGGACATCGGGACGACGACCAAAGTGGTCAACACTACCTTTCTCTGAAAGGATTTCGAGGTACTCTTCGTAATCCAAGAATATGGTATCCATATTTTTCTTGAACGAGAACGCCTCTTTGAGTTGGTCGTGTGTAGTGTCAGGGTGTTCTGACAGGTAGTACATCACAATATCGGTAACAAGCTCCTTCTTCGTCGGATAGACCTTACCGTTAAATTTATAAGACGAGGTGTCGCGATTGAACTTGGTAGGCTTCTTCATAGGCCCATCGAATGCTTTGAGGTTGGTGACAGCCGAAAGTTCGAGTGTCGAGGCTATCACATCACCCAACTGTGTATCGTCGTTAACCAACTCGGCAATCTTATTGAGCAACGAAGAGACGCTAAATACACGATTGCTCAAATAGGTCTCCTTCTGGCACATACGAAAGACAACCTTCTCCCACTCCTCATCAAACTCATCGGTAGAGTCGAGCGTCTCTCGTTCCAATTCGGTCAGAGGTCGGAGTTTGAGTTTTGAGGCAACCTTCTCGTTCCACTCTTTGAAGTTTGGTGACTCGGTCAATTGATTATAGATGTAGGGATAAGCAATCTGGATACATACCATTGCGTAGTTGAGAGTCTTTGCCAAACGCTCCTGCTGCGAATTGTCGTTGTTATTCTGAATCTCGTTGATAATCGATATCAGTGCAAGTGTATTTGTCAAACGCTTTAACGAGCGAGGGTTTGTGCCTACCGATAGTTGTGTAATTTCGGAAAGAGTCTCGGCAAGTGTCATATCATTAAGCTCCTCATCGCTGAAAAACTCAATCTTGCGTAACGCATCTACCAAGAATGTATCGACGCTGTATGACGCCACAGGCATTGAGAATGGCAACTGGATAATCTTGTCGAAGAACGAACGGAACTCACGCTCGTTGGCATCTGTCAGCTCGCCGAACTTCGGTTTCAAACCCTTGATGACCACATCGTAGTCGATGGCAAGGATAAAGACACACTTTTCGAGGTCGAAGATATTCTTCAGTAACTCCAAAATCTCTACTGCCACAGGTGGGTCGATACGGTCGAGGTCGTCGATATAGAAGGTGAAGCCCTGCTTTGAAGCATCTTTCGCCAGTGCCTCATCTATCAGTTTGGCAATCTCCTCTTTGAGTTGCATAATATCAGATGAGGCAGAATCGCTACCTCCATTATCAAAGAGTTCGTCTACCAATCCGCCATCGATACCTACAGCACCCGCGGCCACCTTGGTACCTACCGAAGCCATCTTTTTGAATAATCCGCCAATCTTGCGCTTGCTCTCTGCCCACTTCTGCTCGTTGGGATGGAGTGCTCCAATCTGGTTGATTATGCCCTCCAAGATCGAGATAATCGCCTGCGAAGGGGATTTCATCAGCGAGTACTGCCAAGTGTTTATCCAAATTGGGTAATATGGTGCATTGTCTACCTCGCACAAATTGTAGCGGAGCAGATTCATAAGCGAAGTTTTACCGCTTCCCCACTCACCCTGCAAAGCGATGGTGATAGGCGTATCGGTTAATCTGATGTATTTAACAAGTGCATCTTGGTAGACCGAAATACCAAAGAGGTCGGCCTGTGTATGTTTACGAGGAACATCTATAATACTTGACTTCATCTTCTCTATTTTGTTTTAGGGTTATTTATCTGCCACGCAACGCCCAAACTTACTGCCCAACAATGCTTAGGATTGTACACATCGAGATTGGCGGCAACATCTAACTGAACACGAGAGCCTATCATATAGTTAAGGCCGAAATCCGTACAATAGGAGTTGCCCAATTTGCCGAAATAGTTGTAACTCTCGGCAAAGCACCCCAAACGCTCGGTGATGGAAAATCCCAAACACAGAGCTAAAAAAGTTGTAGGTGCAGGGGTAGAGCCGTCCCACTCCGCTCCAACATTATAGCCAATGCTCAACCAAACGTTTACGGGGTTTTCGAACAAAAGATATAGCGATGGGGCAAAGTGCTCGGTCTCGAATCCACGGCTCGCAGTGCCAGGTATCGCAAAGTCTGCCAAAACCGAAATTGCGGGGATAGCACCTCGACCCTCAAAACAGCGAATCTTTGTACCAACAGCAAGTCCTGCAAAGGCGGGTTGCCATTTGTCGAAGGTATGATGAATAAGTGCATCGCCACCGAGTCGCAACTCCACGCCATCGAATAAACCATAGCGTAACAGCGTATTGCTGAATGTGAACTGACCGTAACCATCTCCCACACCATCATATTGTATGCCCTGCTCGAGTTGAATAACTTTTTGTCCAACAGTCGCTGGGCCTGTTGATGCACCTGGTCTGTCGGCTGTAAACTCCACCTCCTGTGCAGCAGCAACAAATGCCACTACACAGAAGAGGAGTAAACAGAAAACTTTTTTAATCATTTCAATTACTTCTTTTTAGTCTTCTTCTCGGGCTCTACCTCGATAATTATATCGTGAAATTTACTATCCAGACGATCTCTGTAGTAGTCGCCCTTCTTGGCTGGGACATAGATAGCCTTGATATTTGGACAGTCGCAGAATATACCGCCATCTACTGGAGTTCCCCAACCATTACTGTTGTCAATTTTACCAACACCTATTGGTAATACAATCTCCTCCAAAGATGTACAGCCATTGAAAGTTTCACTATCAATTTTCTTGACACCCTTTTCAATTACAACCTTCTTCAAAGCAAGACACCCGGCAAAGGTCTCTCTTTGGATAGTATCTATAGTTCCTGGGATAATTATCTCTGTTATTGTTTCACACTTACTAAATGCATTCTCGCCAAGTGTGGTCACACTCTGAGGGATAACTATCGCTTCAAGTTTATTGCATTTAGCAAAAGCTCCATATCCTATCTCGGTTACACTTTCGGGGATAGAAACACTTGTTAGACCCGTACCACGAAAAGCGTAATTTGTAATCGTTGTCACTCCATCAGGTATTACAATGCTTGATAAATTTGCACAACCGTCAAATCCACCCACCTGGGTAATGCCAACTGGAATATTAACATTTTCAAGATTAACACAATTATCAAATGCTACCAAACTACCACTCACACCCTTAGGAATAGTAACATTTACTAAAGAGTGGCAATTCTCAAAGGCATCTTCTTCAATTGTTGTTACGCCGTCAGGAATAGTTACATTCGCTAATGCAACACAACCCTCGAAAGCACTACTACCAATCGTTGTTACTGATTCAGGGATTGTTATGTTTGCCAATCTTGAACAATCAGCAAAGGTAGATGATTTAATAGCCATTACTCCATTAGGAATAGATACCTCTGTTAACCCCGTGCAACCATAGAAAGCTTTATATCCAAGATTAATCACACCATCAGGAATTACAATACTTGTCAAATCTTTACAAGAAGCGAAGGCTGAATCAGCTATTGCTACAATACCCGCTGGTATAGTAGAAGTATTACATCCTACTATCAACTTATTAGTCTCAGTTTCTATAAGAGCATTACAGTCATTGCGCGAGTCAAACTTTGGATTTTCAGTTGCGACGACGATACTTGTCAAATTGGAGCAGTAAGAGAAAGCGTCGTTCCCAATATTCGTTACCCCCTTAGGGACATAAATCTTGGTTAATTTTTCACAATGAGAAAAAGCAGATTTGCCAATTGTAGTCAAACTTTCAGGGATAGATAACTCAACTATACCAGTAGAACTAAACACAGAGTCTCCTAACACTTCCACACCTTCCGATATAGTAACATCTATCAAATCGGGGCAATATGAGAACGCTCCGTATCCCATATGTGTTACACTCTGCGGAATGGTTATACTTGTTAATTCAGCACAATTAGCAAATGCATTATCTCCAATTGTTGTTACACCATTTGGAATAGAAATCTCTGATAATGACTTGCAAAAAGCGAAAGCAGACTCGCCAATAGCTGTTATTCCTTCATTAATGACAACTTTAGTTAAATTTGGACACTCCTTGAATGCTTCATCATTGATACAAGTCACGCTACTTGGAATAATAACATTAGTCAAGTTCTTGCAGCGATAGAATGCTCGCTTACCAATCGAAGTTACACCACTTGGAATCTCTACATTTGTAATGTCTTCACGCTCAGCGAACTGACGGAACTTGATTTCGGTAGTACCTTCGGGTATTAGTTCAGCATCCCAACCACCTTCTGGCTCTATCTCTACAATCGCTTTGTGATAAAAAAGCGGTAAGCGCTTTTTGTAATATGCACTCTTATAAGCAGGAATATATATTGTTTCTATTGGCAGTGGATCGAACATATCGCCTAAAGCGGCATATTCTATCTGACTAATGCCCGATGGGAGGGTAATTGTTGTAAGATTTTTACAACCAAAGAATACGCTGTTTTCAAGCTTTTTCAACCCCTTCTCTATAACCACATTTGTGAGGTTGATACAATTCTCAAATGCACTTATACCCACAAAATTCACACCCTCTGGTATAACAACGCTTGTTAAGCTATCGCAATTTGCAAAGGCGGCACCTTCGATTCTTTCAATGCCTTTTGAGAGTACAATATTTACCAAACCTCTACAGCCTGCAAATGCATTGCATCCAATCACTTTTACATTTTCGGGAATCTCAAGTGTGGTCAGATTTTCCCAATCCAGAAACGCATAATCACAAATCTTTGTTACGCTCTTGGGGATTACGATGCTTTTTATTTCATCAATATCCACTCCTTCGTTCAGATCCAAGCTGTCCAACTCTACGACACCTTCTTCGATGTAAGCAATACCACCTTTAAGTTCAAATTTTGCCATAATATTTTTGTGTTAAGATTAAACTTCATATAAACATAAGAAAAGTGTCGAAAAACTTTAATTATTGGTCGAAAAATTTCACACTGCTCTTAATGTTTTTTTTACTGTTTGTCGTTGTAAATCATCAAAGCTGTTGGAATCCAGCACTCTGCACCGTTGGCATTCATATAGCAACAAGTCGAGTATTTTATATCGATGACCTCGATGTCGTTGGCTTCCAGAAACGCATTGATTGAGTTCTCCAATCGTTCGCGATGTGCGATGTTCTTACTGTTCATGGCAAAAGTCTTAACCTTTATCATAGCTCCGACAGTTTTAGGTTATTTTTTATGTTGCTTTCTCAATTTGGAGAGTTCCTTACGCACCTCTTTAGTTACGGTTTTATTCTCCTGGATATTCAGTGGATAGCACTTTGTGGTTGATGATAACTCATCTGTTTCTCGCAGTTTGTAGCTTTCGTCATATTCCCATTCCCAATAGCAGTTGCTATCTATGAACTCATTAACTGTGCCCTCTCTTTGTGACATATCTTTGCCGAGCAAAGCACTGATAGTTTGTCTTAAAGTGGATAGCGTTCCGTGCTTTACCGCAGAGGGAGAATGTTTTTGTAGAGTGTGCCACTTTGCTCGGGCGAGCATATCCTTGCTGATACCAAAGTATAGAGCCAAATAACTTTCACCCTCGATTTCTCGCGCTTGAATCTTGGCGAGTTCTTCTTGAGTCAATGGTAATTTTGCCAAAAGGGTCTGTGCTGCCTCTCTCTTAAACCACCAGCAATATACTCCGCCACGCAAGGGCTCAATGCCACTTGTGCGATTAGACAGTTGCTCACGCAAAAGACTGACTTTGATTAAATTCTTCATATTACTCGCTTAAAAACCGTAAGATTTGACCTATTTTCATATTTTGATACAGATACTTCACATTCGAGAATTCGTCTGTAATCAGATACTTATAGTAGTTTTTACCTGCAAGAATGAATATCTCGTCATTAGCGAAGTCAACACCTTCGGCACTCAACTGTTTGCGCACCTCTGCGCTCCACGCCTTGACGACATCAGCCGTCTGGCCATTCAGTGTATAGTCGTACTCCGAGATTTGACAATCAAGAGTGAGCAGATGATGTTTTGCTGATAAGATATAGATTCGGTCAGCCTTCAAAGTCTCTTTGGCATACTTCAAAGCCTTCCTAAATAGAGGACTTTTGTACAAAGACTCGGCTTTAATTGTGTCTGGGTACTTAACCGCCTCTTTTGCTTTGCTACACGATATTAGAGCAATCTTTGCCATAACTATTTTATAGTTGGCCACCCAGCACCTAATATGGCAATCTTCGAAAAAAGGAAAGCGTGGTGCTGAAAACTTATCTTAGCAATCAGGTTCTGGAATACCTATGGGATAAAATAAGCAACAGCCCCACGCCATACCAAGTGGTATGACGCAAGAAGATGTCCGCTCATTCTCTCCCTTTGAATTTTCCAGATTCGATTGCGAGAATAAACTTACACTTTCCGCGTAAAGTATGTTTGTACAAAGGTAACAAACATTTGGCAGAATGTGCAATTTTGCGAACATTTTTTACTGTTGCTATGGCTAAATATGTGTGAAAGAACGATTTTCGGCTACAAATTTCTGCCAAATCTTTCTAAAAATCAATATTGAATGTGAAATATGTTATTCTGAATTTGGGGTAAATTGTGCCTCTATTTTGTGGCACAACTTAAGATGTCCTTGCGATTTTATATTTTTATTCATAGTTAAAAGAAAACGAAATAATATTATGCGAGAAACTAAAGACCAGACAATTATCCGCCTGAAAAGAGAGGTCGCGGAGCTTAAAGAGGCCGTAAGAGGTCAAAAACGAATGGCTAAGGAGAAAATAAAAGAATCAAAACAGGCTCTCATTCAATCGCAGTCAAAAAGTAAGGCAGACCTTCGAGGGCAAATCAACAAATACAAATCAGATTACAACAAATTAAAAGAGCAATATGACCGTATACGGGATAAGTTTTACACATTGATGATGAGGAAGTCGCGTGATAAAAGGGAAGCTCTATTCTCTATGGAATTGGCTGTTGGTTTGGATAGAGAGTGGTATGAACGGATTACAGAAGATAACCGGAAACGTTTGGAAGCGTATCAGAATGGCGACACATTAGACCCGTACGGCAATTTATACTTCTACGACAATAACTTGATGCTGACTATAAATCCCAAAACAGGTGAACGATTAACGCTATCTCAGTTAGCAGAAATCTACATTCTATTGCGTACTCAAAGCGAATACTTGTTGGCTATAAAAGAGGCTGCACAATTAAGACGGTACAATGATGGTTATGAATACTTGGAATTTATAAACCAAAAGGGGCAAGAGTTATTCGAGAAATATTACTCTCATTTGTTTTAATCCTCGTAATCTTATCGTATTCAATGCTTTATACAGATTAATAATCTTAAATATAAAAATAGCGATAGATTATACCAATATATATTATATATATAATCACGCTCAAAAGGGCAATTTTCTAAAATCAAAATCTTTAACACCTGTAACTCAATATAAATCAATGCACTATATGTATTAATAAATTAATTATTGGTTATTACGGCCTTAATCTTACGAATCGTATTAATACTTGTACCCGTAATAGCCGAGATATTTGCCAGAGAGAGTCCCTTGCGAATCAGAGATATTTCTCTCTGGTATTGTTTTCGATATTCGTCATCGGACTTACGATAGGTGTCAGGGCGTCCCATTTTTATACCTTCACGACGGCACTTTTCGATATACTGCTTGCGACCACTCTCCATTCGCTCTTTAATGGTTAGGCGTTCCATCGCTGCGACCTCTAATAGGATTGTACAAATCAGCGATGCGACTGGATTGGCTCTACCGTCACTATCCAAAGTCTCCAAGTTGTAGTTCTTCACATATAGACTTACTTTGTTTTCGGTTAGGATTTGAATGACTTTGAGAGCCTCCAAGGTATTTCGACCTATACGACTAATCTCCAAACAAACTACCCTTCGAATTTGGTTGTTCTTTACAAATTCAATCAATTCACAAATCTCCTCTCGTTCCTCGTTCTTTTTTGCTCCGCTGATTTTGTTGGTGAATACCTTTACGACTACCCAATCCATCTGCTGACAATGTGCTGTAAGTTCATTTATCTGCCTTTGGTACTCCTGTTTTTCGGTACTCACTCTGGCTAAGATTACAACCTTTTCCATATATGTAAATTAAAACTATTAGACTATGGATATATATAACAAACTGTGGCGATTACTTTAATATAAAACCTTAAACTAATATAAAAACCACGCTCAATCGGGCGTGGTTTCAATGTTAAATTAATATGGTTTGACTTTGATATGTTTTGATCGCAACTTTATGTGTGGTGCTTCTTTTCTTGTGGCCTCACCAATCAGCATCCAAGTGTGCTTCCAACAATCAACTTCGTAGATATGTACTTTGTCATTAATTCTATTATATATCTTAATTACCGATTTTGATACACTTGGTTTTTCAACAGTGATAATATCAACAACTTTACGAACTATATCCACTTTCTCACTGAGCGACATTGTTGTTTCGTTTATCTCTTCAGCATACATTGCTTCTTGGATTTGATATTGTTTTGTCAATAAATAGTTTATCAATTCGCAGTGTCGCTTTTCTTTCATCTGTAAATCTTCTTGTAATTGTTGATTTAACTCGTCAGCCTTTTTCTCACTTATACGCCCCATAATCAAACGCTCCTCAACTTTATCTATTCTTGCTTGGATATTATTCAGTTCTTGATCTATAGTGCTCAACTTTTTGCGTGTGGTAGTTATTTCTTTGTCTATCTGTTTTTGTAATAGATCCCTATTCATTATATATTGAGAATACATCATTTTTGAAAATTCCCAAACAATAGGGTCTATATTTACTCTACGAATAGCCACTCCCGAACAATGCTTGCTGAAATAAGAGTCCAAAGAACTATTACCGCTCAATATACATCCTGTATGGGCATCACATATTAAACCCTTAAGCAAGAACTGCTCTTTATGGTTTAGTTTGTGAATGGTTTTATTGTTCGCAAGGGCCTTTTGTGCATCTTCAAAGACTTTTGGCGTGATTATTTGTGGACAAGGCCCTTCACCAATGTATAGTCTGCGCTTTAAGTAGTTAGAAATTCTTAATATAAGCGTCTTTAATGAGGTTTCAGGGAAGTATCCCTCCTCTTTGAGATTTGTGGCTATATCTCTGATTGTTAAGCCTCCATAAGCGTACTCTTTGAAAATTCTACGAATGATCTCGGCCTGCTCTTTGTGAACTATATATTTTTTATCTTTATCTGTGATATACCCAAATGCGGGGCGTCCGCCCGCCGATTTTCCTAATGACAAGTTTCGTTTTCGCCCCCTAATCATTCTCTCTTGTTTTAACATCATTTCAGATTCTGATAACGAGGAGAATAATGAAAACATCAACGACCCTGTTTGCGACATCTTGCCATCATTATCCAATAATCGGAAATAAGGTTTTAAGCATATCAGTTGTATATTTCGTTCTACCAAGTAATCGCGAATACTGAACAGCACCAATTGCCTTCGGCTTAATCGAGATAATTCGTATATATACACACACTTTATATTCGGATCTTCATTTATCTCGCATTTCATTCGATTCAAACCTCTTCGTTCCTCTTCAGAAAGTTTTATAGCCGACTCTTTGTCTTCGATTATGATAATGTTATCATCACTAAAACCGTCCTTGTGTACCTCGCGAAGTACCTCATCTGTTTGCTGGGTCAAGTCCTGCTGCTGTGTACTAACTCTACTTAAAATAATAGCTCTGTCCATTAACGTATATATATGTTTACCAGATTATTGCAATGCGAATTAATAATTCTGAAATCTGTGTATAAAATACCAAAAGAAGGGGTATTCTTTAGTGAATACCCCTTGAACAGTTATTATTCTTATGATATAGTTTTATAAAGAAAACCGTTGATTACTCAACGGTTTTTTTCGTTTTATACCTTTACTATCGTTCGGTAGATATCCTCATACCCAGCAACCATACGCTCGACGGTAAGCTCCTCAAGAAATATAGTACGGGAACGCTCACTAAACTTTCGATAGAGCGCCTCATCCTCCAAGATTTGTGCGATGCGCTCGGCAAAGAGCGAAGCCTCGTTCTGCACCACGAAGCCATTCTCATCATCGCGCACTATCTCCGACACGCCACCCACATCCGAGGCTACGACAGGGCGACCAAAGCACATCGCCTCGAGAATAACCATTGGCAACCCCTCATAATCCGAAGCAAGCATAAAGATATCCGCCAGCGAGCAGTAGGCTCCCGCATTGGGGATGTTGCCCACAAAGTGGCAATTCGCGGGAAGCGGACCATACTCCGTAACCTCCGCCACATTACCTATCCACACAAAGCCATAATGCGGTAGTCGCCGTGCTACCTCGATAAAGATATCGGGGCGCTTCGGTGGTGAGACACGCGCGATGGAGAGCACCACACGGCGATACTTCATAAGCGCGGGGATATGTACCAAGTGGCTTATATCCGGCTCGGCAATACCATTATATATGGTCGACACGTTATGCGTAACACCCTCATTCACAAGGTTTCGATGGTCATAGTCACTCACCGCCACGATAGCATTACATCTATATTGAAGCGCTCTCTCAACCGCGAGGAACTTTCGATGTGCCACCCTGATAGAATCGAAGCCGTGGACCGTATAGACAATCTTTCGCCGCGGGAAGAGCAACCTTCCAAGTGTCGCAGCCTTCGAGGAGTGTAGGTGTATGACATCGGGGCGGTGCTTGCGATAGATACGCCGCAGCGCGACCATAGCCAGAAGGTCGTGCTTTAGGGATATGCTACGTTGCAGATGGGGGCAATGTTCGCGCACCACTCTATCATCGACCATATCCCACATCTTTCCATCCCCCTCGCCAGCCACCAACACCACGTGATGACGGCGCGAAAGGGAGTTCGCAAGTTGCACAACAACACTCTGCGCTCCACCAAGTTCCGAGCGCGTGATAACAAGCATTATTCTCATATTCAGATAGTTATAACAAAAGAAATGGCAAGGGTAAATATAGTATTCCCATATCAACATTGCAGTAGCAGTTATATAGCGACCAAGCGATATGGAGGATATAGACCAAGGGCAGCGCAATGATAAAACGTCGCAACGTCGATTGGGGGTTTAGCTGATAAAGATTTAAAAGATAGAGGTATAGCAACACCATAGCCACATAGACAAAACGCTGCCCCACAACCGAAAAGGATATCATCAGGAAACTCACTGCGACAAAGAAGAGAAGCGCGTGGTAGATACGCCACTCATAGTCGGAGTGTTGCAACGTGCGACGATTGCGGCGCACGAAGATAAGAAGCAGCGCGATAAACACCGCACCGAGCTGGTTATTAAGGCGCACAAGGCGCGTGGTGAGCGACCTATTGAAGTGGGCATCGGTATCCTCCGCACCATAATTCTCAACACGATAGGCAATAGCCTCGTTATCCACCATCCCAACAACGAGATTCATAGCACCCGAATAGGAGGATGTATCAAGAAAGAGAGAGGCTACGCACGCCATAACTGCCACGTAGTGCAACACACCATTGGGAATGTGTAAGAGCCAGACAACAAGCGTAAGCACAACTAATACCACGTAGGAGAAGTGTATCAACGGAGTGATTATCAACCCAATAAGCCACCACCTATTACCATCTACAACCACCCGAATCATCGAGTAGAGAAACAGCGGGAAGGCCACGAAATTACGGATACCTCCCATAAGCGGAATGTTCGACTCGAGGAGCATAAAGAGCAGCAATATGATAATAGGCAAGGTATAGCGCATCCTGCGGTCTTGAGAAAATCGCCGCATAACAAGCATATAGAAGTAGCCTCCAATTGCACCAACGAGCATCATCATAACGTGCGGGCTATCGGTAAATTTCCGCACTACAGAGAACAGCACCCCCTCAAAGATATCCTTCGTGTCGCCATCGCGGAAGGCATCCACAACATCCCCCACGCTGCGACTCTGGCTATAACTTCGAAAGGCGAGGTACTTGCGATGGCTATCAGCACGCGCATCCTCGAACGTATGACAGTAGCCAAAGAGGGCAAAGAAGAGGACAAATACCACCTGACTGCTACGGCGTTGCAGGTCGAAGCAGGAGTATAGAAAGGTGAGAAATGGCGATAATATAAAGAGTATCAGGCGCATAGGCTCGCATTACAGAAACCTACACTCCGACACGTGAACACGCAAGTTATCCAACGGTGGCAAGGCGTTATAGTCGCCAAACATACGCCTCAAATAGGCATCCGTATCCCTTGGTGCGGGAAACTCATACCCCTCGAAGGTGATGCTACCGAGAGGAAAAATCTCCTCGATTTTACGGCTTCGCCAGCGAGGGCCACAGCCATACGTATGATTCAAACTCTTGAATGGCAACAGATTAAAGAGTGGTTTTAATAGCGAGATAGAGCCATAGTAAAGTCCTTTACACATCAGCGCCAGACGCAACCTAAACTTCGTATCGCTACGATTAGCAAGCCTCAACAACGGATGCAGAAGCAGCCCATAACCCACATAGGCAAAGCGCGGCGAAGGCTCCAAGCAGAAAACATCGACAAATATCCCCTTATGCTGGTAGTGGCGGTTAGCGCCAAACTCATCCAGCTCCGAGTGGCAATCACGTACTTTGGCGAAGGGAAGCATAAAAAACCTATCGTTATTACGCGTCTGCAAAAGATAGTCATCGCCACCCGAAAATAGCTCGACAAACCTATCGAAGTCCTCGCGTAGCATCTCCACATCGAGGTCATCATCCCAGGGTATAAAACCTCCGTGACGCGCCGCACCGAGGAGCGTTCCCGAACTTAACCAATAGCGAATGTTATGCTGCTTGCATAGAGCATCGACATAACGCAAAATCTCAACCATACGCATCTGCTGCCTACGGAGCATCGAGCCTTCGGGGTTAAAGCGCTCCCGAAGACTCTGCTGCAACTGTGCCTCTATCATCCTTCTTTCTCTTTTGATATGATACAATAAAACGCCAAGTATCGTCAAGCGCACGCAACCCGCACACCCACGATAAGGCGACATAGAGCAGTGCAAAAACCATACAACAGAGCAGCCAATGTAGGGAAACGAGGATATTTAGGCTATATACCGCAATAGCTACAATGGCAGACAGTAGGAGCGTTGGTGCGACATCACGGAGTTGACGCACGAGGCGATAACCCACATATCGCTGCACAAGAAGAGCATTCGTAAGGTAGATATTCAGATTACTAATGACCATCGCCCACAACACCGCACGCATACTTATCATCGCACCGCCGAGGAGCAGAACTATCAACATACCCCACTTATAACACCCCCAAAGGAAGAGCTCTCGGCTACGTCCCACCGCCGCAACGGCGTAGTAGTTGAAGTTATAGAGTGCCGAGAAAAGACCGCCAATACAGAGAATCTGAAAGTACGGCACCGCCTCAACCCACTGATTACCATATAGAAACAGAAATAGTGGCTCGGCAACAATCATTAAAAGCGTCATAAGTGGAAAGATAAGAAAGGCTACCATACGCAGATTCGCGGCAAGCATACGCCTTAATGCCGAGTGGTCGTCCTGAAGCGAGGAGTAGACCGGAAATAGCACCTGACATAGTAGCGCGGGAAGCGTAAGACTCGCCACCTCATCCATCTTCTTAGCCTGAGCATAGAGGCCCGTCTCCGCAGCCGAGAACCTACGTCCGATGACCACGCCCTGAATATGGGTACAGATATCCTGCATCATACTTGCCACAAGCAGATAGCCTCCATACGCGAACAACACCCTAAAGCTCGAAAACGAGAACTCCATCGTTGGACGCCACCGCGACATCAGCCAAAACAGCAACGCCGAGAGTAGACCAATAGACAGATGCATACCCACCAAGCTCCACACCCCATAGCCACGCGATGCCATATATGCCGCAACCGCAGCAGCAATGCCATAGGAGAGGATATCAACGATGGCTATCGTTTTAAAATCCAGCGCCTTACGGAGTATGGTACGCTGAACGATTGAAAGTGAATTGATGATAATCACCACGCCAAGAACACGTAGAAGGCCCTTGAGTGCTGGGATAGCGAAGAACCCCGCAACGGCCGAGGCAGCGAGGTAGATAACGCCATAGAGCGCCACCGAAAAGAGGATATTCCAATAGAAGATTGTGGAGTAGTCGCGTGCCGAGGCATCGCGCTTTTGGATAAGCGCTGCGGCGAAACCTCCGTCGATAAGTGTCTGCGATACCGCCACAAATATCAATATCATACCCACAAGGCCGAAGTCATCGGGGCTAAGCATTCGGGCAAGAACGAGGTTGATGATAAATTGCAGAAGCACAACCCCACACCTATCAACCGCGCTCCAAATCACACCGCGCGAGACACTATTCATTTGAGGAGAACTCATCGTTGTAACAATCTCTGTTCGAGAAGGACAAATTCTCCAAAAATCGGACCGTAGCGCGAGGCTACATATATGTAATAGGAGTTTTAGCTCGATGTTGAGCCATTTAGCACACCGCTAATCACGCCTAAAGAGGTCGCGTGTATAGACCTTCGAGGCTACATCATCCAAGTCGTTATGGTAGCGGTTAGAGATTATAACATCGCTCGCGGCCTTGAAGCGCTCAAGGTCGTTGACAACCTCCGAGCCGAAGAACATAACGCCATCTTCGAGCGTTGGCTCATAGATAATAATCTTCGCACCCTTGGCCTTTATACGCTTCATAACGCCTTGAATCGAAGATTGGCGGAAGTTATCCGAGTTGCTCTTCATCGTAAGGCGATATACGCCAACGGTCACCTCACGCTCCTTCGCCACATCCCACACACTGGAGCCGACGTAGTAGCCAGCCTTACGAAGCACCTGGTCAGCAATGTAGTCCTTACGTGTGCGGTTGCTCTCGACAATCGCGGTCATCATATTCTGCGGTACATCGGCATAGTTGGCAAGCAACTGCTTGGCATCCTTCGGCAAGCAGTAGCCACCATAGCCAAACGAAGGGTTGTTGTAGTGCGCGCCAATGCGAGGATCAAGTCCCACACCCTCGATAATAGCCTTCGAGTCGAGGCCCTTCATCTCGGCATAGGTATCCAACTCGTTGAAATAACTCACGCGAAGAGCAAGATAGGTGTTGGCAAAGAGCTTCACGGCCTCCGCCTCCTTGATACCCATCATAAGCACTGGAATATCCTCACGCAAGGCACCCTGCTGCAGAAGCGCCGCAAAGCGGTGTGCCTCCGCCGCGAGATGCTCCACATCGGCAATAGCCGCAATAGCACTATTCTCCGCCGCGTACTCCTCACCCGCAATAGGCTGTGGGTAGCCAATGATAATACGCGAAGGGTAGAGGTTATCGTAAAGCGCCATAGACTCGCGCAAGAACTCGGGGGCAAAGAGCAGATTAAGTCTCTTCACGCCACGCTCGGCATAACGGAGATACAAGCTACGGCAGTAGCCCACAGGGACGGTACTCTTCACAACTATCGTCGCCGCGGGGTTCACCTCAAGAACCTCGTCAACGATATTTTCGATATGGTGTGTGTCGAAGAAGTTAAGTTGCGGATCGTAGTTCGTAGGTGCTGCGACGACCACAAAAGCGGCATCACGATACGCCGCGCGGCTATCCATCGTAGCCGTTAGGCGCAGCTGCTTCTCGGCAAAGAAACGCTCTATATACTCATCCTGAATGGGCGAGATGCGCTGGTTGATTTTCGAGACCTTCTCCTCGACGATATCCACCGCCACAACATCGTTATGCTGCGCCAAAAGCGTAGCAATAGACAAACCTACATATCCCGTTCCTGCAACTGCAATCTTCATAGACCTACACGTTTAATTATACAAAGGTAATAATAACCTATCGAAATCCCAACTACTCGCAAAAAATTTTCGCCCCACTGATAGAGAATCCCACACGACAACCTCTCTAAAAAGACACTAACGAGGATCAACAAAATTTTATGATGAAATCACGACGAAGAATTATGACAGAGACATTCAACGATGACTGGACACCCGTAGAGATTGACAACGAGGTGGAACTTACACTACTTACCGCCGTATGCCAGATTGTGGAGGTTGCAAGCGACTCAAAGTACGATTCACGTATCTATGAGGTTGCTGCACGCCCTATCGCCTACATCTGCAATATGCTCGGCTTCAGCGAGTCACAAGCCGTTGTGTATGCGCTACTTATGGATATGTACAACGACCGCTGCTTGTCGACCTACGACCTTAGCCGCTGCCTGAGCATCAAGCCTATCAAGGCGATGATATTCAACCAAGACCTCGAGGCACTCTGCAAGGCGAAGTACATAGCCCGAAACTACGACGACGACGAGCAGGATAAGTCCTACTACGTAACTACGGAGGCTATCACCTCGCTCCAGGAGAACCACCCTATTGTAATCACACCCGTGGTTATCAACAACATCGACGAGTGGTTCACAGAACTTGACGAGGTTGTCGTGGCACGTTGCCGCGGCAGAATAGACTACGACACGCTATGCAACCGCATCGAGGCCCTCATCGAGGAGCATAAGGAACTCCCCTTCTTGAAGCGCTTTCTGACCAAGGGTAGCGACCTCGACAAGGATAACAAGATGCTCTTCTGGTGGGCTTGCAATATGGTCGTAAGCGACGGCTTCGATACTATCGAGGCGGATAACTTCAAGAAGCTATATGGCAGTCAGGCAGTCTACCGCAACCAGCGTAAGTCGCTATCGTCGGGCATAAACCCACTGCTACGCAACGACCTCTTCCGCGTTGCACAATCTTCGGAGCGCAGGATGAGGGATAGCTACGAGCTAACGCCTTGGGTTACAGGTACTATGCTTGGCGAATTGGAGCTTGAAGTGGCACCCGCAAAGCCTAAGGACACCATAGCACATAGCTCAATTACTCCGAAGCAGCTGTTCTACAACCCGCGCGAAAAGCAGGCCATAGAGCGCCTAACAACACTCCTACAACCAGAGCGCTTCGCCGAGGTGCGCAGTGAGCTTAAGCGTCAGGGCTTCCGCAGTGGCTTTGCCTGCATCTTCCACGGCTCCCCAGGTACGGGCAAGACCGAGACCGTATTGCAGATTGCCCGCGCTACGGGACGCGACATTATGCAGGTTAACATCTCGGAGGTTAAGAGTATGTGGGTTGGCGAGAGCGAGAAGAACGTCAAACAAATCTTCACGCGCTACCGTAAGCTTGTAGAGGAGTCCGCGGTTGCCCCTATCCTACTCTTCAACGAGGCAGATGCCATCATCGGCAAACGCCTACGCAACGTCTCGCGCTCGGTGGATAAGATGGAGAATGCCATCCAGAATATCATCCTCGAGGAGATTGAGAAACTTGACGGCATCCTCATTGCCACCACAAACCTCACGTCGAATATCGACAAGGCCTTCGAGCGCCGATTTATCTACAAAATCGAGTTCGATAAGCCTTCTCGCGAGGCTAAGTGCGCCATCTGGCAATCTATGATTGAGGGGCTCACGGCGGATGATGCTACGGCACTTGCATCGAAGTATGACTTTAGCGGCGGCCAGATTGAGAACGTCGCACGAAAGAGCGTTGTCGATAGAATCCTCTCGGGCGAGGAGCTATCGCTTGCCGCGCTATGCCGACACTGCGACTCGGAGCATCTCACCACCACACGTAACCCGATTGGGTATTAACAATGATAACATCACCACATCGCCAAAAGTAAAAAGCAACTACTAAAGATTGGGATTTGGTTTTTATTACTACCTTTGTGTTACTTATTAACCATTAACCCCAAGTTGTATTATGAAAAAGATTTGCTTTATTCTTGTAGCTGCGGCTATGTTTATCGCAGTGGATGCCAAGGCTCAGCTGGGCGTCGGCGTCGGTTACAACCTTCTAAATACCACAGCTACTCTTGCCGATGAGTCGGATGATGAATCTCTCAATGGCTTCTATGTCGAGGCTACCTACGGCATTAACTTGCTCAATAAGAAATGGGGAACACTTGGTATCGAGCCAGGTCTTCGCTACACCTTTGGTGCAGAGGCCGAGCAGGAGGAGATACTTGGCATCAAGACACGCGCCAGCCTCACCGAGCACTACCTCGACATCCCCGTACACGTTAAGTATGGCTATGAGGTTCTCCCTTCGAAGCTCAGCGTACACGCCTTCGCAGGTCCTGTGTTCTCAGTAGGTTTCGCCTCAACTATCAAGGCATCTGCAGACAACACTACCGTAAAGACAAACAACTATGAGGATAGCGACTACGGCCGCTTCGACCTTAAGATTGGCCTTGGCGCGGGTATCACCATCGCCGAGAGGTTCAATGTAAAAGTGGGCTACAACTTTGGTCTACTCAATCGCTACACTGGCGAACAGGTTGACGACTACAAATATAAGGCTCACACAGGCGTATTCTACGTCGGCGCTGGCTTCAACTTCTAAAATGATAAACTTCTCACAAACAGAGGGTGTCCCGCGGGACACCCTCTAATTATTTGTATCTTATCATAGATTGCGGCTTATCACAAGAGATTAGTTCATTGCAAGTTTTGCCAAAGAAGGCTGCAGATACAACACTTGGCAAAAAGTCCCGACAATGGGTCGTACGCTCAAGTACTACCCATTGTCGGGACTTTTTGTTAGGGGCAGTAG
>JAFYRB010000013.1 GCA_017559615.1 Alistipes sp.
CTCGAGCGAGTGGTAGGACATAACCACCAAGCGGCCTTCGGGGTTTAGGATTTTGAGGCTCTGCTCGAGTGCCATCTTGAGTGCCTCAATCTCGCCGTTAAGCTCTATGCGCAGTGCCTGAAAGAGCTTGGTTAGGAACTTCGCCTCATCCTTTGGTGGGGTGCAGGGCTTCACCGCCTCGACAAGCTCCGCCGTAGTGGTGATAGGCTTCTCCTTTCGTGCGCGCTCTATGCAGTTTGCAATCTTCCACGTGGTGTCCAACTCGCCATATTCGGCAAAGATTTTTGCTAAGGCATCATTTGTGTATGTGTTTACGATGTCGGCTGCGGTGCGACCGCCACGGGTGTTCATACGCATATCGAGGAGTGCCTCGCCGCGGAACGAGAATCCTCGGTGCTTGGCGTCGAAGTGGTGCGACGAAACTCCAAGGTCGGCAAGGATGCCATCCACACGCTCCACGCCACGTAGGCGCAATGCTCCACGCAAGAAGCGGAAGTTCGAAGCTACGAAGGTGTGACGCTCATCCTGTGGGGCATTAGCCTCGGCATCAGGGTCTTGGTCGAGGGAGTAGAGATGTCCCTCGGGGCCGAGATGCTTGAGTATCTCGCGTGTATGTCCGCCGCCGCCCATTGTGAGGTCGACGTATATGCCGTTAGGCTTGATATTTAGCGCCGAGATGCACTCGTCGAGCATCACAGGTACGTGGTATGTTTCGATGGCCATTTTGTGTAAGGTTTTTACATAGTAAAAATAACGCCGCTAAGGTACAAATTTTATCCTAAAAATTACAATTTTATTGCGATGAATTATAAACAAAATTCCGACTGCGTGGCGAAGGCTCCAGAAGATGTCGCTCAGGAGCTTTGTAAGGCGCAGTTTCTGTGTCGCGCAACTCGCTGGAATGCTGCGCTCTATACGTTCGATGGCGGGGAGTGTCCTACGCTTATGCGCGAGGTGTGGAGGCTACGAACGCAGGCGTTTAATGACGTGGGTGTGGCGATGGACGATGTGGCGCGCGTGGAGCTGGGCGATGTGAATGGGTGCTTTAGGCAGTTGATTTTGTGGGATTGCGAGGCGGGACGGATTGTGGGTGGCTATCGCTATGCCGTGGGGCGTGAGGTTGCGGTTTCGGCACTCTCGCTCTCGCACTACTATGAGGCCTCGGAGCGCTTTGTTGAGGAGTTTTTGCCCGATGGTTTGGAACTTAGTCGCACGTTTATATCACCTGACTATCAGCGAAATGCGGGGATGCGGTCGCTCTATGCTTTGGACTCTCTGTGGGAGGGCTTGGCAAGGGTAGTGGAGCAGAGCGATGTGCGCCATCTCTTTGGCCGTGTGACGCTCTATCCCTCGCTTGGGGTGCGGGCGCGAAACCTTATAATAGGCTTTATGCGCTATGCCTTCCCGTCACGTGGGGAGCTGATGTGGGCGCGGCATCCTTTTCGGTGTGGTATAAGTCGTAGAAGTTATGAGCGAATTTTTGTGGGCGACACCCTCGCGGAGAACTACAAAATCTTGCTCCGTAGTGTGCGGGAGATGGGGCAAAATGTGCCGCCGATAATCTCGTCGTATATGCGTCTTTCGCCCTCGATGCGGGTATTTGATAGCTACCGAAATGGCGACCTTGGCGGTGTTGTGGAGAGTGCGATAATGCTCTCGGTGGATGAGTTTTATGAGGAGATAAAAAGACGATATATGAAAAAGTAGCGAGCCTAATTTAGACTCGCTGCTTAATTATTGTAAATCGTTGATATATCAACTATTAGTAGTTCTCGATAACTGACTCAAGGTACTGCTTCCAGATAAGTGCTGCGCCGCCCAAAATAGCTACATTCTTATCCTGGATACCGCTCATCAAAAGCTTAACCTTGCCCTTGAAAACGCTCAGCTGATTCTGCTCCATATGGCGGTATGTAGGCTCAACGATGTAGTTGCCCGCATTAGCAAGACCACCGAAGAGAATGATAGCCTCTGGCGATGTGATTGCAGTAAGGTCGGCAAGTGCCAAACCGAGGACCTTACCTGTGCGCTCGAAGGCCTCCAAAGCGATAGGGTCGTTCTTCGCAGCAGCATCCGAGAGCATCTTTGCCTCGAACTTCTCGTAAGGGATAGCGCGAAGCTCACTCTCGCAAGTCATAGTTGCCATAAGCTCGAAAGCCGTACGCTTGATACCTGTAGCCGAAACGTATGCCTCAAGACAGCCCTTGCGACCACAGCCGCACTGACGGCCTGTCTCACGTGAGTCAACAGCGATGTGGCCATACTCACCTGCGAAACCGTCGCTACCATAAACCATCTCGCCGTTACATACGATACCCGAACCGAGGCCTGTGCCGAGGGTAATCATCGCAAAATCCTTCATACCACGTGCATTACCGAAGACCATCTCGCCGATAGCCGCAGCGTTAGCATCGTTGGTAATCATAACCTTAACACCCTCGAAGTGCGTGCTTAGGTCCTCAACAAACTTGAAGACACGGATAGAGTCTGGACGTGGATCTGCAGGATTCTCGAACTTCCAGAGGTTGGCAGGGGTCTCAATCTCGCCAGTGTGGATGCAGGCATTAGGAGCGCCCACGCCGATGCCGATAAGCTCGCACTCGGGCTGCGAAGCGATAACCTCCTTCATCGCCTGTGCCAAAGTGTTGATGTATGATTGATAATCCTCGTAGTATTTAAACTTTTCGGTAGATATCTTGCCCTCGGCAATGATATTTCCCTCCTCGTCAACAAGGCCGAAAGCTGTATTGGTACCGCCAATATCGATACCCATTGCAAGTTTTTTCAACATAGTAATTTGCGAATTTGTAAAAATAATTGGTCAAAGTTACCAAAATTATTTTAAACTATGCAAAAAAAATGTTAAATTTGGCCCATAAATTAAATAAATAGGTGATTATGACACATACCAACAGCGAGATATTGCAACTCTTCGAAGGTGCATTGTCGCAGATGCAGACTCCCGAGGAGCCTGAACTTCTTTATGCCCCCATTATCTACTCGATGTCGGGAGGTGGTAAGCGCCTTCGTCCTGTGTTACTGCTCATCACTACCGAGGCTTTCGGTGGTGATATCAACGCGGCGATGCCTGCGGCACTTGCCGTAGAGATTTTCCATAACTTTACGTTGCTTCACGACGATATTATGGACAACGCCGATGTGCGTCGTGGCAAGCCTTCGGTATATGCTAAGTGGGGTGGTAACGTGGCACTGCTCTCGGGCGATGCTATGCTCATTACGGCATACAAACATCTTGCTCGCGTGGAGGCTTCGGTGCTACCACGTGTGATGTCTATCTTTAGCGATATGGCTTTGGAGGTGTGCGAGGGACAGCAGTATGATATGGACTTCGAGACTATGGAGAATGTGTCGGTTGTGGACTATATGCAGATGATTCAGCGTAAGACCTCGGCGTTGCTCTCTGGCTCGGCGATGATTGGTGCTACGATGGCGGGAGCGTCGGAAGAGGATATCCGCAAAATTTTCCGTTTCGCTACGGAGTTGGGCCTTGCGTTCCAGCTTCAGGACGATGTCCTCGATAGCTTCGGCGATGAGGCTCTTGGCAAGAAGATTGGTGGCGATATCCTGGAGGGTAAGCAGACATTCCTTATGGTGCAGGCTATGAGCAAGGCGGATGATAAGGAGCGTGAGGTGCTTCGTACGACGCATCTCGATGCCTCGCTCTCGGATGAGGAGAAGATTGCACGCGTGAAGGCTCTCTACGAGAAGTTGGATGTTCGCCGTGTTGCCGAGCAGCAGATTGAGTTGCGCTTCGAGCGTGCGTTGTCAACACTCGAGACGTTGTCGATACCTATGGAGCGCACGAAGAATTTGGCGGAGTTCGCACGTAACCTTATGGGACGTAAAAAGTAGAATTATGATTAGAAGAAAAGATATAGAGATTATGGCCCCTGTGGGGTCGTACGAGTCGCTGAATGCCGCTATTGCTGCGGGTGCCGACTCGGTATATTTTGGCGTTGAGCAGCTTAATATGCGTGCTGCCTCGTCGGTGAACTTCACACTCGATGACCTTGCGGAGATTGTGCGCATAGCACACGAGGCGGGTGTTAAGACCTACCTTACCGTCAACATCGTGATTTATGACGATGAGATGGAGGTTATGCGCCGCATCATCGACAGAGCAAAGGCCGAGGGTATTGATGCTATCATCGCTACCGATTTGGCAGCTATCCTCTATGCCCGCGAGGTGGGTATAGAGGTGCATATCTCTACGCAGAGCAACATCTCGAACATCACTGCCGTGAAGTTCTTCTCGCAGTGGGCAGATGTTGTGGTGTTGGCGCGTGAGTTGTCGTTGGAGCAGATTGCTGCAATCTCGAAGCAGATTGAGGAGCAGAAGATTTGTGGCCCTGCGGGTGAGCTTGTGAAGATTGAGATGTTCGCTCACGGAGCGATGTGTATGTCGATGTCGGGTAAGTGCTACCTCTCGGAGCACGAGTCGCACCACTCGGCTAACCGTGGTGCTTGTCGCCAGATATGTCGCCGTAAGTATACCATCACCGATAAGGACTCTGGTCAGCAGCTCGATATCGACGGACAGTATGTCCTCTCGCCAAAGGATTTGTGTACCATCGACTTCCTTGATACCTTCATTGAGGCAGGTGTGCGTGTGCTGAAGATTGAGGGCCGTGCGCGTGGTGGCGAGTACGTAAAGCGCGTTGTGGAGAGCTACAACGAGGCACTCCTTCTCTTGGAGCGTGGTGAGTTTAATGCCGAGAGCGTGGCACCTCTTAAGGAGAAGCTACGTACGGTCTTCAACCGCGACTTCTGGGGTGGCTACTACGCCGCAAAGACAATGGTGGAGCATAGCCAGCACTATGGCTCTTCGGCAACCTTGAAGAAGGTATATATGGGCAAGGTTACTAACTACTTCAAGCGTATCGGCGTTGCGGAGGTGTTGGTCGAGGCTTGTGAGGTGCAGGAGGGCGATTCACTCCTCTTTATGGGCGAGAAGAGTGGTGTTGTGGAGCAGAAAGCCGAGGGTATTATGGTCAAGGAGCTTCCTGTTGAGGGTGCCAAGCAGGGCGATTATATGTCCCTCAAGACCGTAAGTGAGGTGCGTCGTGGTGACAAGGTCTACAAAGAAGTTGCCCGATAATTTCTTGTGATAAGGGCGCATCTGCGGCATCGAGCTTGTCCGCTAAATGCTCACATACGCTTCAGTATGCTCCGCTTTATCGGACTGCGACTCGCTACCACATCTGCAACCCTTCTAACAACAAATTTTGGGGGAGTAATGAAAATGCAAAACGAAATAAAACTTAAAACTATATAACTATGTTCAGTAAAGAGACTTATATTGGTCGTCGTGCCGAGTTGGCACGCCGCGTGGGTAAGGGTTTGATTCTTCTTCCAGGTAACCCAGAGGTACCTAACAACTACCCAAACAACACATACTACTTCCGTCAGGACTCTACATTCCGCTACTACTTTGGCCTCGACGTGCCATCGTTGGTAGGTCTTCTTGATGCAGAGTCGGGCGAGGCGTATATCTTCGGCGATGACTTTACCGTTGAGGATATCATCTGGACAGGTCCTATGCCTACTATCGCGGAGCAGGCTGCCGAGGTTGGTGTAGAGCGTACTGCACCTCTTGCTGATTTGCGTGGTGTGTTGCGCAAGGCTATCGAGCAGAATCGCCCTGTGCACTACCTCCCACCATATCGTGCGGAGTTGAAGATTTCGATGGCGGAGTTGCTTGGTATTCGCCTCGATATGCTCCACGAGCGTAAGTCTTTGGACTTGATGTTTGCCGTTGCGGAGATGCGCGAGAAGAAGTCGGCAGAGGAGATTGAGGCTTTGGAGCGTGCCTTTAAGATTGGCTACCAGATGCACATCACGGCTATGGGTATGTGTCGTCCAGGTGTTGTAGAGCGCGAGATTGCTGGTCGCTTGGAGGGTATCGCAAAGTCGTATGGCCAGGGTGTATCGTTCCCAACTATCGTTACGCAGCACGGCGAGATTTTGCATAACCACAACCACGATGGTGTGTTGGAGGCTGGTCGCTTGTTGTTGGTTGACGGTGGTGGCGAGTCTGTTGAGGGCTACTGCTCTGACCACACTCGTACATATCCTGTAAGTGGAAAGTTCAGCGACTTGCAGCGCGATATATATAATATAGTATTGCGTGCGCACGGCGAGGTGAAGGATATGATTAAGCCTGGTACTATGTACCCAGATATCCATCGTGCGGCATACCTCTCATTGGCCGAGGGCCTTAAGGGTGTAGGTCTTATCAAGACCACTGCCGAGGATGCTGTAGATGCTGGTGCTATGTATCTCTTTATGCCTCACGGCTTGGGCCACGGTATGGGCCTCGACGTTCACGACTTGGAGAATATCGGCGAGCGTTCGTTCGACTTCTCGACTGTTGCGGAGCGTGCTGCGAAGTCTGCAACCTGCATCCACCGCTCTACTTGGCGTGTTGAGCCAGGTACGGTTATGTCCGACGAGCCAGGTCTTTACTTCATCCCAGCGCTTATCGACAAGTGCCGTGCCGAGGGTAAGTTTACCGATATCGTAAACTACGATGCTCTTGAGTCGTTCCGCAACTTCGGTGGTATTCGTATCGAGGATGATGTGCTTGTAACAGAGACTGGTAGCCGCTTTATCGGTGATAAGCTCCTTCCTCTCACCGTTGAGGAGTTGGAGGCTGTTGTAGGCTCGTTGAAATAGTAAATGTCTACCATCCCGCATCTTCAAAGGTGCGGGATTGGTATAGATATAATCAATAGGGTGTTCGATATTATCAATTTGATAAATAGTCGAAGTAGTATTATATTTGCAAAAAATAAACGAAGTGTAGCATCGTTATTGATGTTACGAGGCAAAAGAGTTACTAAAACTAATAACATAAATTGATAATGAAAACAGATGTTGAGATTGCTCGCGAAACCCAGTTAAAGAACATTCGTGAGATTGCATCCACAGTGGGATTCCCCGAGGATGACGTATTTAACTATGGCAAGTATATAGCGAAGGTGCCATTTAGACTTATCGACGAGAAGCGCGTTAAGAAGAATCACCTTATTCTGGTTACGGCGATTACGGCGACGAAGGCAGGTGTGGGTAAGACTACCGTGAGCATCGGTCTTGGTATGGGCCTTAATCATATCGGTAAGAAGGCGATTATCGCACTCCGCGAGCCTTCGTTGGGCCCTTGCTTCGGTATGAAGGGTGGTGCTACGGGAGGTGGCTATGCGCAGGTGTTGCCTTCGGAGGATATCAACCTCCACTTTACGGGTGACTTTCACGCCGTTACCTCGGCAAATAACCTTATCGCAGCGCTATTGGACAACTACCTCTATCACAACCGCTCGTCGCAGGTGGGCTTGAAGCGCGTTATGTGGCGCCGTGTGATGGATATGAACGACCGCTCGTTGCGTAACATCGTCTCGGGCCTTGGTGGTTCGACAAATGGCATCCCTACGGAGACAGGCTTCGATATCACCCCTGCGTCGGAGATTATGGCTATCTTGTGCCTCGCACAGAGCATCGAGGATTTGTATGTCCGCATCGGTCGCATCGTGCTTGGCGTGCGCTATGATGACACCCCATTTACGGTTAACGACCTCGGTGTTACGGGCGCTGTGGTGGCGTTGTTGAAGGATGCCATCAACCCTAATCTTGTGCAGACTACGGAGCATAACCCTGTGATTATCCACGGAGGTCCGTTTGCAAATATCGCGCACGGCTGTAACTCGGTGATTGCTACCAAGATGGCGATGACCTATGCTGACTATACTGTAACCGAGGCGGGCTTCGGTGCCGACCTTGGAGCCGAGAAGTTCCTCGATATAAAGTGCCGTCAGGCGGATATCAAGCCAGACCTTACGGTGTTGGTAGCCTCGACACTCGCTCTTAAGATGCACGGTGGTGTGCCAGAGGCGGAGATTAAACTCCCGAATGCGGAGGGCCTTCAGAGTGGCTTTGCGAACCTCGACCGTCACGTGGCGAATTTGCAGAAGTTTGGACAGACCGTACTTGTATGCTTCAACCGCTTTGCAAGCGATACCGACGAGGAGATTGAGATGGTTATGAAGCACTGCGAGGAGCTTGGCGTGCGTTGCGTGATTAACAATGCTTATGCCGAGGGTGGTGCTGGTGCTGCCGACTTGGCGCGTGCTGCGGTGGAGCTTATCGAGACACAGCCATCGGCATCTATCAACTTCGCTTACGACCTTGAGGACTCTATCAAGAATAAGATTACGAAGGTGGCGAAGAATATCTATGGCGCTGGTAGTGTGGTATTTGGCCCAAAGGCGAAGAAGCAGATTGAGCTTCTCGAAAAGTGGGGTATGGACAACTTGCCAGTATGTATCGCCAAGACGCAGTTCTCGTTTAGTGCCGATGCCAAGCGCTACGGCTCGGTGGAGGGCTTCGAGATTAACATCAAGGATATCGAGCTTAACGCGGGTAGTGGCTTTATCGTAGCTCTTGCGGGCGATATTATGCGTATGCCAGGCTTGAGCAGAACTCCACAAGCGGGTAACATCCACTTGGCGGAGGATGGCACAGTTGAGGGTATCGTATAGGAGTACTAAAATATAGGGTAATGTCCCGACAATGAGCAATTTGTTGTTCGTTGTCGGGATGTTCGCAACACAAAGTTTACTGCTAAGATGAACGTATTTTATCTCTTTCCTACGGAGTTGGAGGCGAAGGCTTTTAGAGAGTTATCGCCTCGGAGTGAGGTAGTTATCTCGGGTGTGGGTATGGTGGCTACGGCAGCCGCGATAGCACGCTTGGTAGGTCGTGGGGAGCTTACTGCGGAGGATATCGTGGTGCTTGCAGGTATTGCGGGTGCGTATGGCGATAGCGTTGCGGTGGGTAGCGTCGTGGAGGTTGTAGAGGAGTGTTGCGCGGAGCTTCCCGAGCGTTTTCAGGAGCGATATAGCGTTGCGCCACGCACCTCGCTACGCAACGTAGTGTCTAATACGGTACACGGCAAAGATGTGGCGCAAGGTGTGGCCGAGATAGAGAATATGGAGGGTGCAGCGTTGTTTGCCCTTGCTCGGGAGTATGGCTTTGGTGTGGCGGAGATACGCGCTATATCGAACCGTGTTGGCGAGGAGTTTGCCTGTTGGCACGTTCGTGAGGCGGTGGAGGCATTGGCACACGAACTCTCAAACTTGAAATTCGAATAAACAAAAATATTGCGTTATGAATACTACGAAGAAGGTTTTGACCTATTTGCTGATTGCTATCGTTGCGGTGGTGTGCTTGATTGTTGTATGGCACTACTTCCAGAATCAGATTATCCTTGCCTTGGGCTGGGTGGCGCTCTTCATCCTTGTCTTTGGTGCGGGATGGGTTGTAGGCCGTTTGTCGGCACGTAAGGCTACGAAGGTGGAGAAGGTAGAGCCGGTAAAACCTGTGCAGGTAGATGGAGAGTAGAGTGCTTCGTTTGGCGATATCGCCCTGCCCGAACGATACCTTTATGTTCGATGCGATGATTAACGGACGCATCGACACCGAAGGGTTGAAATTTGAGGTAGATTATCTTGATATAGAGCAACTTAACGCTGCTGCTGCGGAGCAGAAGTACGACGTTACGAAGTGTAGTACGGCGCTTCTGCCGGCTATCTATGACCATTATTCGTTGCTCGATAATGGCTCGGCATTGGGACGTGGTAATGGCCCGTTGTTGGTGCGCCGTAAGGGCTTCGAGGGGGAGCTGCGTAGCATCGTAGTTCCAGGGTTGCACACTACGGCGAATATGCTTATCGAGCGTCTTTTTCCAGAGATTGAGCGCCGCACGCCAAGACTCTTCTCGGAGATTGCCGATGCTGTGGCTGCGGGGGAGTATGATGGCGGTGTGCTTATTCACGAGGGGCGATTTGTCTACCAGAGGTATAACTTGGAGCTTGTCGCCGACCTTGGTCTGGAGTGGGAGTGTAGAACGGCGTTGCCGTTGCCATTAGGCTCTATCGTTGCGCGTCGCGACCTTGATAGTGAGGAGGTGGAGCGCGTGGAGCGTGTATTGCGTAGAAGTATAGCCTATGCCTTTGAGAATCCTATGGTCTCGCGTGACTATGTAAAGCAGCACGCGCAGGAGCTTGAGGATAGGGTTATTGATAGCCATATCTCGTTGTTTGTCAATGATTTCTCGTTGTCGTTAGGCGATGAGGGACGTAGAGCAGTTGAGATGTTAACAGGCTTGAACATCTAATGCGTTTTAGCTCTTATTGTACAACTTTTTAGAAAAGGAGGTTGCTAACTTTCGGGTTAGACAACCTCTTTCTTTTTATTCTGTGTGCAAATCACAATAAAATTATTATCTTTGCGCGGTTTATATGTAATATAAAAAACTTTTAAAATGGATTATTTGATACTTATTGGAGCGTTGGCTCTGATTATCGTAGCTGCAATGATGCTTACCGATGGTTCGGTGGCGTTGGCAGAGCGTCTTAAGATACCACAGTTTATCGTGGGACTTACCGTCGTGGCGGTGGGAACATCTATGCCCGAGCTTACGGTGAGTATGCTCTCGGCGTTGAATGGTCACGGCGATATGGCTATTGGTAACGTTGTAGGCTCGAATATCTTCAACATATTCGCTATCTTGGGTATTTGCGCTATCTTCTCGCCAGTGCTATTTACGAAGACAAATATTCGTCGCGATATCCCTATCTGTATCGCTGCAACAATGGCTCTTTTGGTCGTTACGCTACTCAATCAGGATATCACACGCATCGAGGGCGTAGTGCTTCTTACGGGCTATATCGCGATGCTTTACTTCACTATCCGTGCCGAGAAACGAAGCGTTGCAGAGGGTAATGCCGAGGCTATGGAGTGTGGCGAGGCGTGTGCTAAAATGCCGTTGTGGCGTATTCCAATTTGGATTATCCTCGGTCTTGCAGGTTTGATTTATGGTGGCGACCTCTTTGTAGATAGCGCTACCAATATCGCAAAGTCGTTAGGTGTGTCCGAAGCCGTAATCGCTATTACGTTGTTGGCGGGTGGTACGTCGCTTCCAGAGTTGGCATCCTCACTTGTATCTATCTTCAAGGGTAGCCCTTCGTTGGCGTTGGGTAATGTGCTTGGCTCTAATATCGCCAATATCTTGCTTATCTTGGGTGCTTGTTCTACGGTTACACCGCTGTCAATGGGTGGCGTGACGATGTCGGATATCTATGTTGTGGTTGCCGCGGCACTCCTTATTATGGTTTCGGCGCTTGTTATCGGTCGTGATAAGATGACACGTTTCGAGGGCGTTGTGTTCGTATGTTGCTATGCAGCATACATTTATACGTTGATTTAAACTTTCAGAGCGATGCTCACTATTCTTCAAGCAGGATTTCACTATTCCGAGACCGAGGGTTTTGGCTATGATGGCTCATACACGCTTGCCATAATTCTTATGGTTGCGGTTGCGGTTGTAGGTATGATTGTGCAGATGCGCCTTAAGGCTGTCACACGTCGCTACTCCGAGAAACCATCGCCACGCGGTATGACAGGCCGCGAGATTGCCGAGAAGATGCTCCACGATAATGGTATCTATAACGTTGCCGTTACCCACGTCAAGGGACATCTTACCGACCACTATAACCCTACGACGATGACCATTAACCTCAGCGACGATGTCTATAACTCGGCCACTATTACCGCTATTGCCGTTGCCGCCCACGAGTGTGGTCACGCTGTGCAGCACGCCGAAGGGTATGCCCCTATTCAGCTACGTTCGCGATTGGTGCCTATCGTAAACCTATCGTCGAAGTTGGCAGGCTGGGTGATTCTGCTCGGCATTGTGATGATGTCGTTTACAAATAGCGCTACACTCTGTTGGGTGGGTATTGCGTTGGTTGCGGTGTCGGCACTCTTCGCAGTTGTCACGCTGCCGGTGGAGTATAACGCCTCGCAGAGAGCCATTGCGTGGCTGGAGAGTAGCGATGTGTTGGGTGATGATGAACTTGACGGTGCGCACGAGGCGTTGCGCTGGGCCGCACGAACATATCTCGTGGCGGCGTTGAGCGCTATTGTCACCATTCTCTATTATGTTGCCTTGATTAAAAACCGCCGATAGATGAGAGAGAGAGACTATACGCCTCGCTTTGTGTGGCTCACGTTGGTGGTTATCGTGGCGATGTTGGGCCTCGGTCTGGTTCCGCAGTTCGAGTTGTTCGGTATGCACTTCTCGAAGGTGGATATCCTCTCGGAGTTGCGTGCCGATGATAACGAGGTTGTGGAGTATGAGGCTGATATAGAGCGTCTTGAGCAGGAACTTGCGGCGTTGCAGCAATCCGATTCGCTTGCCGTTGTAGATTCGTTGCCGGAGTTACCTTCGGTGCGTTATGAGTGGATTGTAGAGAGCGATGAGTTGTCTGATGTGCGTGTACCATCGTTGCTTGGTTTTCTGCCCCATAGACCTTCAAGTGCCAAGTTGCGACATTTTGCCGATGAGTGTAGCGTTGCCATCGAGGATTTTGATACTGTTGAGGTATCGCGCTTTGATAAGTTTATCGAGAAGTTGGCTACGGGCGAAAAGGTGCGTATAGCCTTTATGGGCGACTCGTTTGTTGAGGGAGATATCCTTACGTCGGATTTGCGTGAGCAGCTTCAGAGCGTCTTTGGTGGTCGTGGCGTAGGCTTTGTGGCGTGCGACATCCCTTTTGCGACGGTGCGTAGGACTGTAAAGCGTGTCTCGTCAGGATGGTCGGCATATAGCGTTATGAAACCAAAGAGCGCACCCCAGGATGTGGCGGATAAGTTCTTCGTATCGGGTTACGTGGCAAAGGGTGGCGAGGGTGCCACAACGCGCTGGACAGTGACCGATGCCTTCGAGCATCTCGACTCGTGTACCCGAGCAAGAGTATTAC
The DNA here is from genome assembly GCA_017559615.1 of Alistipes sp. The sequence goes on from JAFYRB010000013.1 coordinate 12,840, forward strand.
TCTATAGCCGCGATACAAGCCTCTTGAAGGTTACGGTTAACGATACGATTACTAACGAGATAGAGGTTGCGGGATATGACCATATGCGTGAGATTTATGTCGAGGCGGAGGAGATAAAGGCTCTTGAGGTGCGTGTTGCGAAGGGCGATGTTATCTGCTATGGCGCGACTATCGAGGGTGGCGAGGGTGTTACGATAGATAACTTCTCGGTGCGCAGCAACAATGGTCACGCGATATTTGGCACGGGAGCGGCGATAAACCGCGAGATTGACGAGATGCTGGGCTACGATGTTGTGGTGTTGCAGTATGGTCTTAACATTATGCAGAAGGAGCAGCGCCGCTACACGAACTATCGTAATCAGCTCTGCGATATGATTGCCTATGCCGAGCGATGCTTCCCCGATGCTGCGATATTGGTGTTGGGCGTTAGCGACCGCTGGGTGAAGAACGAGGAGTCGGGACGATATGAACCTATTGGCTCGGTGGATGCTCTTACGGCGCATCAGCGAGCTGCGGCGGATAGCACCAATGTGGCATTCTGGAATACGTCGAAGGCTATGGCAGCGTTGGGAGGTATGCCAGCGTTTGTGTCGAAGGGCTGGGCAGCGAAGGATTATACACACATTAACTTTATGGGTGGCAGGCAGATAGCCAAGCAGTTGGCCTATGCTATCATAGCTCCTGTGTGTGAGCGTGTGGAGACTCTCGAGCGTTTGGCTATGCGTCAGGCGCCGATGCAGATTCCTGTGGAGCCAGAGTCGATGCATAGTGTAGATTTGCGAGTAGAGGGTGTTGCACCATTGGCGGAGGAAAAGGTAGAGGATGATGTTGACGGAGTGGATAAATAGCATTGTGGCAACTCTCTTTGCCTTTGATGACCAGGTTGTGGAGCGACTCTTGGGGTTGCTGCGCTACGATGCGCAGTCGCCATTGACGCTCACAACGGGCTTCTTCCTACTCTCGTTCCTAATCTTCGGCATTGGCTACGTGGTGGTGCGCAACAGAGCGCATCTGCGTACGTGGTATGTCGTACTCTTCTCGTTGTACTTCTACTATAAACTCTCGGGCGTATATCTACTTTTGTTGCTCTTCGTCGCGGTGAGTGACTTCTCGATAGGTAGCTGGGTGGCACGCCGCAAGGCGAAGCAGAAGAGTACGGGTGGCGCTGTGGCACTAAGCGTAGTGATAAACCTCGCAATACTTGTCTACTTCAAGGCTACAAACTTCTTTGTGGATGTTGTGAATAACCTCTATGGCTCAGGAACGCTCGATTTTGAGAGTGTTGTAGTGCCTGCGGGAGTGTCGTTCTTTGTCTTTCAGTCGATAGCCTATGTGGTGGATATAGCGCGTGGCGAGATAACGCCTCTACGTCGCTTCTCGGACTACCTCTTTATGTTGTCCTTCTTCCCGAAGATGTTCCTCGGACCTCTTGTTAAGGCGAAGGAGTTTATACCGCAGATTGAGGCCGAGAGGGTGGTGGTAAAGCGCGAGGATATGGGACGTGCCGTATCGCTTATTGCGGGCGGTATTGTTAAGTATGCCATTATCGCAAAGTCGATAGGAGTGCTATTCGTGGCTCCAGCCTTCGCGGGCGAGATGGGCGATAGTGGTGTTGTGGCGCTTATGGCTATCTACGGCTTTACGTTGCAGATATATTGCGACTTCTCGGGATACTCGGATATCGCGCAGGGTGTGGCGCTTATGATGGGCTTCCGTCTGCCTGATAACTTCAACGCTCCCTACCACTCGGCAACGATTACGGAGTTCTGGCGTAGGTGGCATATATCACTATCGACGTGGCTCAAGGAGTATCTATATATCTCGCTCGGTGGTAATCGCAAGGGTGCGTTTAGAACCTACTTCAACCTTATCATAACGATGTTCCTCGGAGGTTTGTGGCACGGCGTGGGGTTGACGTTTATGGCTTGGGGTATGCTGCACGGCGTGGCGCTGGCGCTGCATAAGGTGTGGTTGAAGGTCGTACCTGGCGCAAAGGCTCTCGGAAGAGATATGAAACCCCTATGGCGAGTGCTGGCGACGCTCTTTACCTTCCATCTGGTGGCCTTCGGATGGTTGCTCTTTACGGCAAAGGATATGACGGTAGTGGGGGAGATGCTCCACAACATTGCATATAACTTCTCGGTGGTGGATATCGTGCCGATGGTGGAGCGTTGTGGCGTGGCGTTTGTGATTATGGCGATAGGCTATCTTCTTCATCTGCTGCCACGACGCGCGGACGAGGCGCTACGTAGAGGTGTTGTTGGCGTAGGATTTGTGGGGCAGTGTGTGATAATGGTGGTGGCAATATGGATGGTTGTGCAGTGTAACGCTATGCTTGCGGCGGAGGCTGGTGCAGCAGGATTGCCTATATATGCCGCATTCTAATGAGTATGAATATGAACGATATACGATGGGATTGGCCGCTTTTCGAGGTGCTGAACTTCGATGGCCCAGAGTGGCTGGATACGACGATGACTGCCATATCGGGCGTCAAGATGTGGGTGCCGCTCTACATCCTTATTATATATATGGTGTGGCGTAACTATGGCTGGCGTGGCGTTGTGGCGCTTGCGGTGGCTATGGGTGTGGCAATTGGCGTGGCGGATATCGTTGCGGGAGTCTTCAAACATCAGGGCCCGCTGGCAAATCTTCTGCCTAATTTCCCCGCGCGACTACGCCCTATGTTTAGCCAGGGGCTGGAGTTTGTGAGCAATGGCTACCATACGGGAAATCTCAACGGCACGGTGTCGGCACACACCTCAACAATCGTAGCTATCACAATAATAGCGATTTATGGCGTTCGCCGTGGGTGGTTTAGCGTTGTGATGCCTATGGTGGCGGTGGCTATCTGCTATTCGCGTATCTATCTGGCTTGTCACTTCCCACAGGATATCTTGCTTGGCGCTTGTGTGGGTGTAATCGCTGGAGTGTTAGGTATTTGGATGTTTAAAGGTGTGCAGAAATTGACAATAAAAAAGTGATAAAAAAATAGAAAATTTCGAAGATGTGCGCCAGAGATAGCTGTGGCGCACGTTTTTGTTTTTTGTGAATAAAGTGTCGAAAAAATATATCCGCAAAAATTGGGATATCACGTAAAAAATCACGAATTTTGTGGACCGAAATGTGCCTAATTATTGCGGCAGGGCGTGGAGTGTGACTCCCAAAGCACTTATTATTTGAAAAATAATAACAAAAAAATATATATAAAATGAGTCAGAAGTCTAATACAGAGCAGCTTGCAAAAGTATCGTATGAGGATGCTGTAGCTGCCTCGAAGAAGTATTTTCAGGGCGATGAGCTTGCTGCACAGGTGTGGGTAAGCAAGTATGCGTTGAAGGACTCCTTCGGAAATATCTATGAGTCGACGCCAGAGGATATGCACCATCGTATCGCAAAGGAGTTGGCTCGTATCGAGGGTAACTACCCTAACCCGCTCAGCCACGATGATATCTTCGCGTTGCTCGACCACTTCCGTTATGTCATCCCACAGGGTGGCCCTATGACGGGTATCGGTAACAACCTCCAGGTTGCTTCGTTGTCGAACTGCTTCGTGATTGGTCATAAGAACCCTGCAGACTCATACGGTGGTATCTTCCGTATGGATGAGGAGCAGGTGCAGCTTATGAAGCGTCGCGGTGGTGTAGGTCACGACCTCTCACACATCCGTCCAACAGGTAGCCCAGTGCTTAACTCGGCGCTCACCTCAACGGGTATCGTGCCATTTATGGAGCGTTACTCAAACTCTACACGTGAGGTTGCGCAGGATGGTCGTCGTGGTGCGTTGATGCTTTCACTCCTTATCAAGCACCCAGATGCCGAGAACTTTATCGACGCAAAGGTGGATACTGGTAAGGTAACAGGTGCTAACGTATCTATCAAGATTGACGATGAGTTTATGCGCGCTGCAATCGCAGGTCAGCCATATCGTCAGGAGTTCCCTATCGGTGCGGAGAAACCACTTCTTGCACGTGATATCGATGCAAAGAAGCTCTGGGATAAGATTATCCACAATGCGTGGAAGTCTGCCGAGCCAGGTGTATTGTTCTGGGATACTATCATCCGCGAGAGTGTGCCTGATTGCTATGCTGATGAGGGCTTCCGTACAGTATCTACAAACCCTTGTGGCGAGATTCCTCTCTGCCCTTACGATAGCTGCCGTTTGTTGGCGTTGAACTTGTTGAGCTATGTTGAGGCTCCATTTACCAAGGAGGCAAAGTTCAACTTCGATTTGTTCAAGAACCACGTGGCAAAGGCTATGCGCCTTATGGATGATATCATCGACTTGGAGCTTGAGAAGGTTGACCTTATCATCTCGAAGATTGCTTCTGACCCAGAGGATGATGATGTTCGCCGCGTAGAGTTGGAGTTGTGGCATAAGATTCGTAATATGGCTCTCAAGGGTCGTCGTACAGGTCTTGGTATCACCGCAGAGGGTGATATGTTGGCAGCTCTCGGCCTTCGCTATGGCTCGGAGGAGGCTATCGACTTTGCAGTAACCGTACATAAGACCTTGGCTGTTGAGGCTTATCGTGCTTCTGTTGCTATGGCTAAGGAGCGTGGTGCGTTCGGTGTCTTCAACTTCGAGAAGGAGCAGGGTAACCCTATGGTAGAGCGTATCCTCGAGGCAGCACCAGAGTTGCGCGAGGAGATGAAGAAGTATGGCCGTCGTAACATCGCTATGCTTACTATCGCACCTACGGGTACTACATCGCTTATGTCGCAGACTACATCGGGTATCGAGCCTGTGTTCCGCCCAGTATATAAGCGTCGCCGTAAGATTAACCCATCGGATAAGGAGCAGGTAGCTACGTTCGTGGATGAGACAGGCGAGAAGTTTACAGAGTACTACGTATTCCACCACCAGTTCGTAAAGTGGCTTGAGATTAATGGCTACGACACATCGAAGCTTCAGGCAATCTCGGATGAGGAGCTCGACAAGTGGCTTCAGGCATCGCCATACCACCACGCTACGGCAAACGATATCGACTGGGTTGCGAAGGTGAAGATGCAGGGTGCTATTCAGAAGTGGGTTGACCACTCTATCTCGGTTACCGTTAACCTTCCAAACGAGGTTACCGAGGAGCTTGTAGCCGACGTATACCGCACTGCGTGGGAGTCAGGCTGTAAGGGTATTACGGTTTACCGCGATGGTTGCCGCGATGGCGTATTGATTGACGTTAAGTCGAAGGATGGTGCAAAGAAGAACTGCTCGAGCGTCGATACTATCCGCCGTCCAGAGTCTATCCCTGCCGACATCGTGCGTTTCAAGAACGGTAAGGAGGATTGGATTGCCTTCGTAGGAAAGCAGGATGACCGCCCTTATGAGATCTTTACAGGTAAGATTGAGGAGGATGCGATGTATATCCCAAAGACTATCACACGCGGTAATATCCTCAAGGTTACAGAGCCTAACGGCACAAAGCGTTACGACTTCCAGTATCAGGACCGCTATGGTTATATCAACACCATCGGTGGTATCTCACGTCTCTTCGATGAGGAGTTCTGGAACTACGCGAAGCTTATCTCGGGTGTTCTCCGCTATGGTATGCCTATCGACAAGGTAGTGCAGCTCGTAGATGGTCTTCACCTCGATTCAGAGACTATCAACACTTGGAAGAATGGTGTGGAGCGCGCGCTCAAGCAGTACATCAAGGATGGTACTCGTGGTAAGGGCCGTTGTCCACAGTGTGGCCAGGAGAATATGGCATACCAGAATGGTTGCTTGACTTGTATGGCTTGTGGATATTCAAAGTGTAACTAATAGTAAAAGAGGCCTCAATCGGGGCCTCTTTTATTATTACCATATTTCAAAAAAATACCCCACCCGAAAAGGTGGGGTAATTTTGTAAGTGGGCAAGACCTTTACATCTTAAGGCGAAGGTCTATGCTTGAGCGTGAGGCGCTCTGAGCTGAGGTTGTGTAGCCCAACTTCTCAAGAAGCTCATTGATATCGCGGGTGCCATTGTTATACGAGAATGAGAATGGCTCCGATACCCACATCTCGCTATAATTACCGCGGTAGTCCATAGTTACGGCACACATAACATATAGTTTGTCGTTCTCACCAACGAACAAGCAGTTGCGAGGCGAGGTGTACTGCACAACCTCTGCCTTGATATACTCCATATCGCTTGTTACAAGCTCCTCAACCTCGTAGGTGTTCATAAATACGAAGCCCTCAGGACTCTCGGTAACAATCTCGGCGCACATAGCATACCAACCCATACTCTCGAACATACCATACTGGTAGAACTCGTCAGGCATTGCGGTCTCCAACGCTAAAAGGCTATAAGGACCTGTGATGTTAACACCCAAGACGCTATTCTCGCAGACACCCTCCTCCTCGGTCTTAAAGTCGTAGCGGAAGAGGTCGGTTGTTACAACGCCACCATAGTAGCCAAATGCCAAGGCAACGTACTCCGTATTAGGCTCAAGACCTACAAGGGTGGTCTCGATAGTGCCACGGTAGGTGTTGCCGCTGAGGTTGAAGCTGCATAGCCAGTCGATAAGCTGCTTATTCTCGGTATAACCTGGAAGCTGGCTCTTCTTGAGGAATGCAGCCACGTAAGGCTCCTCGTCGTTAGATGCTGCAATACAGATATCGGCAACACGTACGTAGCAGTTCTCGACGCTGATGTCGATAGTCATATCCGAAGGCTTCACCTCCTCGGTGCGGAAGTGTGCGAAGTAAGGCTTTGTAGTAACCTGTGGCAGACCGTCAATCATCTCGATACCGTAGAATATCATACAGTAGTTTGTACTTGCCTCCTTAAGCTCCGAGTAGCTATCAGGGCCTTGCAAACAGATAAGCTCGATGAGTGTCTCGGCAGTGTAGCCCGACTGCATATACATTGTGATAAGGCTAACCCAGTTGTTTGCCAACTGCTTGCAGTAGGCATCATCAGGTGTAGTACCCTCTGGGCGATACATATACTCACCTTCGGCGAAGATTTCGATGTAGTACTTACCATCCCAATTCACAGGTGTAAACTCATACGTTGCCTTTGGACCATCAACCGTGATGTCAACATCGAATTCGATATCTGAGAATATCTGTGTTGGAAGAATAACTATCTCGTGGGTTACGGCCGAAGCGAGGGTATAATCCTGACCATCCTCCGTAAATTCGATAGCGTATGCATAGATGACATACTCCTTATCTGGCACCATACCTGACCAACCGATATATGAGTTGCCAGTGTAGTATATCTCGTTTTGCTTCATATACTGCTGGAGGTTTGTGGCGCCACTATCCTTTGCCCATTTTGTAAATGTGATGTAGTCGTCATTGAAGAGCTCCTGCTCATTGCTAATATTGGCACTTAGGAGATAATCCTTCTCGGCCATATATACAATGTATGGAGTCTCCTTGTTCGATGGATATAGCTTTGATGAGCAACTTGTGGTCTTGATATCGCAGATATCCATCTCGAACGTAAGGGCATCGCTCGACTGCTGCGTAACCTTTATGGTTTGTGTGCGGTAGTTAGGGTAGCGCACAGCGATAAGAGCCTCACGAGCCTTGTTTGTGAAGTTTCGCTCGTAGTCGAAGATGATGCTATTGTCCTGGGTGTGGAGGTTGCTAATCCACGCCACATCCGTTTCGATAGCGATATCAATGCCGTTGATGCCATTCTCGATGGTGTATGCGATATGGCAAGTACCGCTGTTACCGTCGAGTGTAACCTGTGTAAGCTCGAGCTTTACGGCAAGCTCGGTATTCTCCTTCGTATTCTCACCACCTGTGGTACACGATGCGAAAAGTGCCGCACAGAAAAGTGTTGCGAAAAGCGATAGATAGTTAAAAATTCTCATAGGTATTTGATGTTTAAGTTGTATCTTATTTTGCAAATATATTATTTTTATTGTCAAACTCCAAAAATGCTATAAAAAGCTACTAAAAAAATCCTATGTGATGCAAATATTTGCAAATTATTCGTATATTTGTCACTTGAAGGAGAATTTTTTATTAAAATAATTTAATAATAGCAGAGAATAATATTTTTATAATAACCATTAATCTAAATTAAACTATGAGAACAATCAAGAATTTGTTGTGGGCGTTGTTGCCTATCTTCGCCTTGACTATGGTAGGTTGTGGAGATGATCCTGTGGATCCTAATACTCCAGTTATCAAGAAGGACTCTACCATTAAGCTCGAGAAGAGTAAGGTTGATGTAGGCCTTGCAGGTGGTACCTTCGTTATGACTTACACGATTGAGAACGCACACGCTGGTGAGAAGATTACCTTTGAGGCTGCAGAGTCTTGGGTTAACAACTTCAACGATATCACAGGCGCGTTTAGCTTCGATGTTGAGGCTAACGACACTTCATCTGAGCGTCAGTGTTTGGTAACTGTAAAGTATCGTTACGCTGAGGATGCAGTATTCGTAGTAAAGCAGGGTGCTAAGAATAAAAGTGGCTTCACGTTGGAGAACGTAACTCCTGACTACTTCTCTTACACTGTTGATGTTATCCCAGATGACAAGACTGCTCCATACATCGTGATGTCAGCAGATCCTATGTACATCGCTACTTCAGGCTTCGAGACTGGCGAGGATTTCTATGAGGATGATTTTGCATACTTCGGCTGGCTTGGTCAGTTCTATGGTATGTCAGCAGCTCAGGTTATGCAGGGACGTTCAAAAATCGGTGATCAGCGTGGTATCACTCCAACTGAGGCTGCTGCAGGTATTCCTTACACATTCTACTGCTACTATTTCGACTATGAGACAGGTGCTCTTGCTTCTGACGTAGCTATGTTCGAGGTAAAGACAAAGTCTCCAGAGAAGATTGCTGCAGACTTCAATGTAGAGTACTCAGTTGACGGTTGCGTTGTATCAGCAAACGTTACTCCTAACGGCTATGAGGGTGCATACTACTTCGACGTTCTTAACGGTCTTTTGGTTGACGACTATCTCGCAACATTCGACTTCCTTGAGGACGAGGGTGACGTAGCAGAGTTCTATTGGTCATTCGCAGTTCAGGATATGATGTTCAAAGGCGGCTTGAATGGTCAGTCTATCGTTGACTACTACAACTGCCAGGGTGAGTACGAGGATGGCACTCCACGTAGCCACTACGATTTCGAGCTTTTGGCTAACCACACTTACTACCTCTTCGCATTTGCTATGGACGAGCACGGTCTCTGCTGCTCAGAGCCTACAATCGTTGAGATTAACACTGAGTCAGTGCCTATGTCAGATAACGTGATTACTCCTTCAGTATCTAAGATTACTGTTCAGACTGCATACATCAAATTCGAAACTACTAACGATGACTACTATATCGCTGGTTGGGAGAAGGCATCAGACTGGGCTACTTACGGTAACACAGATGCAGAGCGTCAGCAGTACTTGCTTGAGAACCTCTCTTACGAGTTTATCTCTGGTGATTACGAGCAGAATGTTATCGGCCTTCAGGGTGGTACCGACTATATCCTCTACGCATTTGGTTCACGTGGTGGTGTAGCAACTACTCAGCAGATCTTCACTTGCCCATTCTCTACTAAGTCTACTGATGCTGGTAACGCAACTATCGAGTTTGTTAACAACGGTTACTTCGCAGCATCTGACCTTGCAGAGCTTCCAGGTTGGGAGTTCTTTGGTGGTGACTACTACGCTGGTACATTCATCCTCCCACTTGAGTACAAGATTGAGGGTGAGTGGCAGGCATTCTACTCAACTATTTACAACTGGACAGATCGCTACGACTTGTACAACGATACTCAGTACCGCGATGGTCTTGTATGGCAAATCGATCAGTATGGTTCAATGAACCTCGACAAGTCTTACACAATCCTTCAGAACGATAGTTTCTACATCGTAGCATCTATGGTTATCGATACTGAGGGCCAGTACAGCGATATCAACAAGGTTGAGATTAGAACATCTTATGATGGCGCTCGTACAGACGCTGAGTGGTGGGATGCTTGGTGGAACGAGACATCAGGTCCAGGCCTTTCAAGCGTTGTTGTAGAGCAGGAGGCAAAGGAGCTTTTCCGCACAAAGTCTAACAACTCAAACAAGCTCTCAAAGACTGGTTTCGAGGTTAAGTCTGAGCGTATGGAGTTCTAATCCTTGATGGATTTCGGCGACACTCGTCGCTAACAATAGTCCCGATTGTGGTTTCACAGTCGGGACTTTCTTTGTTGTGGCGAGGTGGGGTAGGTACAAAAAAAAATAGGGCGGCTAATCAGCCACCCTATTTTGGTATAATCGTTTGAGGTGTTACTCCTTCTTTGGCTCAACGAGCGAGAGGAACAACTCATCGAGCTGTGCCTGTGCAACAGGTGATGGACCATCGAGCATAACATCACGGCCTGCGTTGTTCTTTGGGAAGGCGATATAGTCGCGGATAGACTCCGAACCACCAAACAACGAGCAGAGGCGGTCGAAACCAAAGGCCAAACCACCGTGTGGAGGTGCGCCATACTTAAACGCATTCATCAAGAAGCCAAACTGCTCCTCTGCAGCCTCTGGAGTGAAACCGAGGGCGTTGAAGACCTTTGCCTGAAGCTCTGCGTCGTGGATACGGATAGAACCACCACCAATCTCCGTACCGTTACATACGAAGTCGTAGGCGTTAGCACGCATCTTGCCCAACTCACCGCTGTCGAAGTACTTCGCATCCTCTGGCTTTGGAGAAGTGAATGGGTGGTGCATTGCGTAGAAACGCTGTGTCTCCTCGTCCCACTCGAACATTGGGAAGTCAACAACCCACAATGGAGCAAACTTCTTAGGGTCGCGGAGTCCCAAACGCTCGGCAACCTCCAAACGGAGTGTGCAGAGCTGTGTGAGAGTCTTAAACTTCTCACCACAAAGGATAAATATCATAGAGCCATTCTTAGCTCCTGTACGCTCGGCGATAGCCTTCAAATCATCAGCCGAGAAGAACTTGTCGATAGATGACTTGATGCCACCATTCTCATCCACGCGAATCCATACAAGGCCCTTAGCACCAACCTGTGGACGCTTAACAAACTCTGTCAACTCGTCAATCTGCTTACGGGTGTATGATGCACAACCCTCGGCAGCGAAGCCTACAACGTAATTAGCTGAGTCGAAGACTACGAAATCGTGGCCGTGAGCAAGGTCGGTGATGTCGGCAAACTCCATACCGAAACGCAAGTCTGGCTTATCAGAACCATACTTCTCCATAGCCTCAATCCAAGGCATACGGCGGAATGGCTCCGCAAACTCGATGTCCATAACCTCCTTGAACATATAGCGCGCCCAACGCTCGAAAATCTCGAGTACGTCCTCCTGCTCTACGAACGACATCTCGCAGTCGATCTGTGTGAACTCTGGCTGACGGTCAGCACGCAAATCCTCATCGCGGAAGCAACGTACGATCTGGAAATAACGGTCGTAGCCCGCAACCATAAGCAACTGCTTCAAGGTCTGTGGCGACTGTGGAAGGGCGTAGAACTGGTTAGGGTTCATACGTGATGGCACGATAAAGTCGCGCGCGCCCTCTGGCGTAGACTTGATGAGGTATGGTGTCTCAATCTCAAGGAATCCCTCCTTGTCGAGGAACTGACGTACGGCCTGCGCCATACGGTGACGAAGAATCATAGCACGCTGAAGTGGTGGACGACGAAGGTCGAGGTAACGATACTTCATACGAAGGTCATCACCACCGTCTGACTCCTCCTCAATGGTAAATGGAGGTGTCACAGCACGGTTGAGAATCTTAATCTCCGATGCTGAAATCTCGATGTCACCAGTTGCGATTTTGCCATTCTTCGACGAACGCTCAACAACCTTACCCTTAACCTGAAGGACATACTCACGTCCTACCTCCTGTGCGATAGCCTTTACCTCCTCCGCAGAGTGCTCCTCGACGGTAATCTGCGTGATGCCGAAGCGGTCACGAAGATCAATAAATGCCATAGCACCAAGGTTACGAACCTTCTGTACCCAGCCAGCGAGTGTAACCTCCTGACCTACGTTCTCTATGCGGAGTTCACCGCAGTTGTGTGTTCTGTACATTTGTGATATATTTTAGTTTCTATATTTTTGTTATCTTTGCAACTCACAAAGGTAGTAATTTTTCAAGATATATATAAATATATGAGCGAAAAAAATAGCATCGAGGTGCGAAATGATGAAAAATTTATGCGTATGGCAATAGCCGAGGCACAACGTGCGTTAGATAAGGGAGAGGTTCCCATAGGTGCGGTGGTTGTCGTAGGCGACAGAATCATAGGCCGTGGACATAACCTTGTGGAGACGCTGGTGGATGCTACGGCACACGCCGAGATGCAGGCCATAACCGCTGCTGCTCAGACACTTGGAGGTAAGTATCTTAACCAGTGTACGTTGTACGTAACTGTCGAGCCGTGTGCTATGTGCGCGGGTGCCATAGGGTGGAGTCAGGTGAAGCGTGTGGTCTATGGCGCGAGGGATGATAAGCGTGGCTACTCGACCTTTTCGGATAGGATTATGCACCCTAAAACCGAGGTCGTGGCGGGCGTACTCGAGCAGGAGTGTGAGGCGCTAATGACGCAATTTTTTGCGTCGTTACGTAAATAAGAGAGCGAGAAATTTTGTGATTACGCAACAAAGTAGTAACTTTGCGGATGCTTTTTGCTGAAAAATATTAACAAAAACAATTATACTAACTATCTATGAAAAAACTTATTATGACAGTTGTAGCCCTTATGGGTGCTACATCACTCTTCGCCCAGACAGATATCGTAGCTGTTTTCCAGCAGGGTTTGGGAAATGCTAAGGTAGGTAACTACACTGAGGCTATCGCGCAGTTCCAGGAGGTTGTTGATGCAAGCTGGGATATCGAGGAGCCAGATGCAAACCAGCAGAAGGCTATCGTAGGCTCAAAGAAGTTCATCGTAACTTGCTACAACAAGTTGGGTATTGCGGCGTTCAACGCAAAGAACTACGACGAGGCTATCAATAACTTCAACGAGGCTGCTAACCTTGCAGAGATGTATGAGGATATCGCAGCAATGAACAAGAACCGTTCATACGTAGGTCAGATGTATCAGGCTAAGGGCGCTGATGCCTTCAACTCTGAGGATTACGCAACTGCAATCGAGGTATTCTCAAAGGGTTATGCTGCTGATCCACGTAACACAGATATGGCTTTGAACCTCGCAGAGAGCTACTTCAAGAGCGATATGTATCAGGAGGGTATGAAGATTTGTGCTAAGATTGCGCAGCTCAACGCCGAGAAGTTTGCAGAGGCTATCGCAGCAGCACAGGCTAAGATGGATATGTACACTAACAACGAGGTTGCAAAGCTCCAGATGGCTAACGACTACGATGGTATCATCGCTATGGCCGAGCAACTCGACGACGCAGCTATGGCAGCAAAGATTACCCTTCAGGCTTACTATGGCAAGAAGGATTTCAATAAGATGATTGAGTTGGCTCCAGCAGCTCTCGAGGCACAGACAACTGATGAGGGCCGCAGCGACATCAACTACCTCCTCGGCGTAGCATACAACGAGAAGGAGATGTTCGACCAGGCTATCGAGGCTATGAAGGGCGTTACAGCAGGTAACAACGTTGCTAACGCACAGGCTGTTATTGCAGCACTCACAGCACAGGAGTAATTCGCGCGACATAACTTATGAAGGCCGACCCGAGGGTTGGCCTTTTTTGTTTGTGCGAGGTTGCTGCGAGAAATAAGTGTCGAAAATTTTTACTTTTCTCGTTTTTTCTTTAACTTTGTGACATAATCATCTAAAAGTTAGAGCTATGAATAGAGGTTCAGTAAGGTCTCTTTTAATGAGAGTGGGGTTAGTAATGGTGTTGATGATTGCTAATCTATGCGTTGCCACAGCACAAAATGGCGGTGACGAGAAGTCATATTTTTCGTTCAGCGTGGAGAATGGATATCAAATTGCGTTGAATAATCCGCGATTCAATGCCTTTATTTTGTCGGCTAATTTCGGATATCACTTCGATGAGAATTGGTCGTTGCACATCCCAATAACCTCGAATACAACATTTTACGACAGCAAAACCTATGGAATGCAGTTGCTTATCGGTCTGTCGCCAGAGTATGTCTTCGGCCATAAAAATAGTACCTATTGGAGCGTAGCGCCCAAGGTTCAGGCCTCTTGCTGGGGTGATTGGGGCTATATGCTCTATGACGTTGGGGTTAGGTGGCACTCGGATAAATCGCCATACGTAGGTTTAGGATTGCAATTTATGGACTCCTACAAATCTCAATTGCATAACTCGTTTTGCCTCTATGTATGTTTCGGCTTTAGGTTGTAGTTGATGTTAATCTAAAGGGGAGTTATTCGCCCTCCTAACAAAAAAATGGGGATGACTAATTTGCTGTTTAGTCATCCCCATTGCTTATGGTCGTTGTGTGGTTACTCGGCGTTTAGCTCCGAGGTGTAGATATGTGCACTACCCGTAGATGCTACACTTACCAAGTCGGCTTTACCACGATAGCGCAATACGCCTTTGCCCGTAGAGTTTATTTCCAACTTCTTGCACGACACCTTTAGGTCGGTATTCTCAATACCAGTAGAGTTTTGCTCGATATGTGAAGCTGATGTTTCTCCCTGGGTGAGAAGAAATCCCGTGTTTGATAGCATAAGCATAGAGGTTTCGTGATGCTTGAGATGGTTGGTCATAGTTCCCGTATTGTAGTATTCAATCTTTGTCTTTGCCTTAATCGCCTCGCCAGTAATGCCCATTGTACCAGTATTTGCTATCATCACCCAGTTGTCAAACTGGCTGTTCTCGATGTGTAGAACCATATCCGAGGTGTTGAGGATGCGACGTATTGACGACGAGGGTATGCTAACGCGGATGGGGCGTTTTTCGCTAACGGGGGAGTCTCGTCTGCTCTTAATAGTCGACTTCTTGCGCTTGATAATCAGCGCACTATCCTTTTTGTCTACAGATATGTCGATGTACTCCTCAGCAGCCTCTGGATAGCTAACCTCTATAGCATCGCTATCGGATGCTACGATTGCTATCTGTGTCGGTATGGTGGCGTGTACCTCCTTAAGCTCGGCAAACGTGAGCGTCATACTCTTATAGTCGGCATCCTGGGCCGAGAGTGAAAATAGTGATGCCATTATCAGGGCGATAGATAGTGATATGCGTTTCATAATTTTTTATTTTAAGGCTATATAATAGATTGTGTCGTGTGGTCATTGCTCCTTGTTGCGCTCCTCGCGGTATACCGTTTGGGCATATACCGAGAGTGTTGAACCTATGGTGGTTATTGTGTATATGCGCTTAGGGTTAATCCACACTGCGGTTATCTGTCGCCCGTTTGAGTGTCTGTTCTCTTCCCAGCCATCGGCGCTTTCTCTCTCTGCATCGAAGGCCTCAAGGAACTCCTTGGCTAAGGCTCGGTTACCTGTTGAGTTTAGCTCTTTGACGCGCTTGATAATTTCGCCACTCTCAGGATCGCGCTTCACTGCCATACGATATACGGTAGTTCCACCATCAAGTTCGCGGTTTAGGAGCTTGTCTATGCGCTCTTGAGCCTGACATTCGATAGTTGCAATGGATATCATTGCTGCAACAATTAGTAGTCGTTTCATATTTAGCTTTTTGTTTTAGTCTATTTAGAGTACTCTTTTTTACACTGTTTAGTCGGCAAGGGCTAAGATAGAGTTGGCGTGGCGCTCTATCTCGTCTGCACGCATTAGTAGCTCCTCGATATCTTGGCGTATAGATTCGCTATTGTCGCACATAACACCCGCCTCGATAATGTAGCTGCCCTCATAAATGTCGATGGTGGGGGTTGTGGGTGTGAACCATAGTAGTGCGGCGATGGATGCCGCAGCGGTGATGGCTGCACCTGTAAGCCACATCCTAACTCTGCGACGTGGGCGTGTAGTAAGGGTTGGCTGTGCGATAGAGGTGTGCTGGGTATCGGGCGTAGGCTGCTCGGAGAGTTGGCCGCGATGGGCGTTGTTAATCTCGGGCATACCCGCCTCGTACCACTCGAACATAGCCCTCAGCTCTTGCCACTCGGCTGGCACCTCATTCTCTCGAAACCAGGCGTATAGCTCGCGCTCTTCGGCATTAGAGGTGCGTCCCTCGAGGAACTTCTCGACGAGGTCGTATATGTGTTTATGCTCTCTCATTTTGCTCGGTTTTAAATTGTTTTAGTATAGCACGTCGTGCGCGGCTGAGGTTTTGATATACAGCGTCAATGCTCATCTGAACAAGGTTGGCAATATCTTCGCACTCCATACCCTCGATGTGTTTCATTCGCAGAATAAGTTGCTGCTTCGGGGGTAGTTTCGATAACGCAGTAAGCAGTTCGTCGATACGTTCGTTAGGTTGCTCATCGCTCGATAGTGGTATCTTGTCGATGGCGGTTGAGGGGTGCCGCTCTCTGTGCCGCAGAAGGTCAATGGCCTGGTGCTTTACGATTGTCGAGGCCAGGGCATCCAGCGACCTATATCTATCCAACGTGTGGCGCATCGCGAAGAGCTTGAGTAGTGTGTCCTGCACGATATCCTCAGCCTCCGCAGGGTTGCCAACGTAGGCCCTTGCGGTGTGTAACAGGTTGTCGCGACATCGGCGGACAAATATTTCAAACTCGTGGTTCTCCATCTTCTTTAAACTGTTTCTGCCATTATGACGCTAAAGTTCGTGATTTCTGACATCACTTCAAAGAAAAATTAGAATTATTATAGAAAAATTTGCTTCTTGAGTGAGTTTTTTGTAACTTTGTTGTGTTTTAGGTATATAGCATCTCGCGTGTGTGCGTAGCGCGTAGCGGGACAAGACCTTAAATGTGCAAAAAAGAATACACAAGATATTAAATATCACACACTTAAAAAACAATTAAATCTAAAACAACTATGGCTAATACCAAAGAAAAGTTGTTCGCGGAGTTCCCTCCTGTAACCACAGAGCAGTGGGAGGCCGTTATCACAACTGACCTTAAGGGCGCAGATTATGAGCGCAAGTTGGTATGGAAGACCGGCGAGGGATTCAATGTTCGTCCCTACTATCGTGCCGAGAACCTCGCAGAGGTAGAGTATCTCGGTCGTGAGGCTGGTGAGTTCCCTTATGTACGTGGTGTCTCTAAGGACAACACTTGGCGTGTTCACCAGACTATCGCGGTGAAGTGCGCAAAGGAGGCTAATGAGGAGGCTTTGAAGCTCCTTAACTCTGGTGTTGACTCTTTGGGCTTCTGCTTCTGCGAGTCTTGTGCTTGCGAGGTAGACGTTGACGCTTTGTTGAAGGATATCGTTCCTACAGCAGTGGAGTTGACATTCTGCGGCGCTGATGCCGAGGCTTTGGCAGCTTTGTGCCAGAAGGTTTTGGCAAAGTATGCTGCAGAGCCTAAGGATGAGCTTCGCCTCAACTTCTGCATCGACCCAATCATCAAGTCACTCTCTGTAAAGGGTACTTGCGGCTGCAAGGAGAACGAGCGTAACTGCTTCGACGTTATCGCTGAGCTTGTAAAGGCTACTGCTGAGTACAAGCGCGTGAAGGTGGTAAACGTTTCAGGTGCTACATTCTCTAACGCAGGTTCTACAATCGTTGAGGAGTTGGCATTCACACTCTCGGCTGCTCACGAGTATCTCGTGAAGCTTATGGAGCGTGGTCTCTCTATCGACGAGGCTGCTCGCAAGATTCGCTTTACTTTCGCAGTTACTGCAAACTACTTCCTCGAGATGGCAAAGTTCCGTGCAGCACGTATGCTCTGGGCTAACATCGTTAAGGCTTATGGCCCAGCGAAGGATTGCTCGTGCAAGATGGTTGCTCACGCAGTAACTTCTACTTGGAATCAGACTGTTTACGATCCATACGTAAATATGTTGCGTGGTACTACCGAGGCTATGTCTGCAGCTATCGCAGGCGTACACTCTTTGGAGGTGTTGCCATTCGACTACTCTTTCGAGGCTCCAACCGAGTTCTCAAAGCGTATCGCTCGTAACGCACAGCTTTTGTTGAAGCACGAGTCACACTTCGACCAGGTAGTTGACCCAGCAGGTGGTTCTTACTACATCGAGTCACTCACAGCAAGCATCGCAAAGGAGGCTTGGACATTGTTCCGTGAGATCGAGGAGAAGGGTGGTTACATCGCTGCATTCAAGGAGGGCTTCATCGTAGAGCGTGTAAACGCTTCTGCAGCTGCTAAGGATAAGGCTATCGCAACACGTCGCCTCATCTTGCTCGGCGCTAACCAGTATCCTAACTTTACAGAGGTTGCCGACGAGGCTATCTGCGAGTGCAAGGTTAAGCGTGCGGAGGCTTCTGCAAATGTTCTTGTACCATATCGTGGTGCTATGGCATTTGAGGAGATGCGTATGAGCGTTGACCGCTCGGGCAAGACTCCAAAGGCATTTATGCTCACTTGCGGTACTTTGGGTATGGCACGCGCACGTGCTCAGTTCTCTTGCAACTTCTTCGCTTGTGCAGGTATCCGCGTTGAGGATAACACATTCTTCAAGTCTGTTGAGGAGGGTGTTGAGGCAGCGTTGGCATCTAAGGCAGAGATCGTAGTTGTATGTGCTTCGGACGACGACTACGCAACAGTAGCACCTCGCGTTAAGGAGCTCCTCGGCGACAAGGCTATCTTGGTTGTTGCAGGTGCGCCAGCTTGTGCTGCAGAGCTTGAGGCTCAGGGTATCACAAACTTCATCAACGTTAAGAGCAACGTATTGGAGACTTTGAAGGATTATCTTAAGAAGTTGGGCATTTAATCGATTATAAGCTATGAGAGCAAAATTTTCAGATTTAGAATATAAGGCTGCAGCCGCAGAGTGCTGCGCCGCTAC
>JAFYRB010000107.1 GCA_017559615.1 Alistipes sp.
GTAGCACGTCAGTTCATCTTCCGTATGCGCGAGTTCGAGCAGATGGAGATGCAGTTCTTCGTGCAGCCAGGTACAGAGATGGAGTGGTGGAACAAGTGGAAGGAGACTCGTATGGCTTGGCACCGCGCCCTCGGTTTTGGCGATGCTAACTACCGCTTCCACGACCACGATAAGTTGGCGCACTACGCTAACGCTGCTACCGACGTAGAGTTTAACTTCCCATTCGGTTTCAAGGAGGTTGAGGGTATCCACTCTCGTACCGACTTCGACTTGGGTCGTCATCAGGAGTACTCTGGTAAGAAGATTCAGTACTTCGACCCAGAGCGTGGTGAGAGCTATGTGCCATACGTTGTTGAAACCTCTATCGGTGTTGACCGTATGTTCTTGCAGATTATGTCTGCGGCATACTGCGAGGAGAAGTTGGAGAATGGCGAGGAGCGTGTAGTATTGCGTATCCCTGCGGCTCTTGCTCCTACGAAGGTTGCTGTTATGCCACTTGTTAAGAAGGATGGTCTTCCAGAGGTTGCACGTCAGATTATCGACGACCTCAAGTATGACTACAACGTTGTTTACGACGAGAAGGACTCTATCGGTAAGCGCTACCGCCGTCAGGATGCTATCGGTACTCCATTCTGCGTAACCGTAGACCACGATACTTTGACCGACGGTATGGTTACCGTACGTCACCGCGATACTATGACTCAGGAGCGTGTTAAGATTGAGGATTTGCGCGCGTTGATTGAGAAGGAGGTATCGTTCCGCGAGTTGTTCAAGAAGATTAAGGAGGCTTAATGGCTCGACTGATTGCCATAGACTACGGCACCAAGCGCACAGGTTTGGCGGTGACGGACCCTCTGGGTATCATCGCCTCGCCTTTGGAGACCGTCGAGACAAAGCAGTTGGAGCGCTACCTTGCCGACTACTTTGCAAAGGAGGAGGTGTCGACCATCGTTGTGGGACATCCCCGACAGATGAGTGGCGAGCCTTCGGAGACTATGCGTTATATTCAGCCGCTTATGGGCCGCTTGCGTCACGCCTACCCAGATAAGAAGGTGGTGGCATACGACGAGCGTTTCACGTCGGTCTTGGCACAGCGTACTATCCGCGAGAGTGGTATCGGTAAGATGGCACGCCGCGATAAGGCACTTGTGGATAAGGTCTCGGCAGCGATAATCTTACAGGATTATATGGCATCAGTAGGAATGTAAACTAAAGATAGAAAGAAAGTTATGATTTATCCAATCGTTATATACGGCTCGCAGGTGTTGCGTAACGTATCGGAGAATATCACTCCCGAGTACCCTGAGCTAAAGAAGCTCATCGAGGATATGTGGATTACTCTCGGCGAGGCTGAGGGTGTAGGTCTTGCAGCGCCACAGATTGGCAAGAATATCCGCCTCTTCATCGTTGACTGCACACCTTGGGGTGAGGAGAATCCAGAGTTGGCAGATTTCCGCAAGGTATTCATCAATGCGGAGATTTACGAGAGCTCGGAGGAGACAGGACTCTTCGAGGAGGGTTGCCTCTCGTTGCCAGGTTTGCACGAGAATGTGCGCCGTCCGCTCTCAATCCGTATGCGCTACCTCGATGAGAATTTCGTGGAGCACGATGAGGAGTTTTCGGGTAAGCCAGCGCGTGTTATCCAGCACGAGTATGACCATATCGAGGGTAAGGTCTTTACCGACCACCTTGCACCAATTCGTAAGAACTTGATTAAGAATAAGTTGCAGAAGATGGCGCGTGGCTCATATCGCGCTGCGTATAAGACCAAGCGATAGGGCCGAGTCTCAATCGCATAGTTTTATCGTCAGGGCCGAGTGTCGACCGAGTAGTTTTATCGCCGAGGGGTATTTCGCTCCTCGGCGATAGTTTTATATATATAAGGTATAGTTTTTCTATTTATAAAATTTATTTTTCTGTTGAAAAAGGTTTACCATTTAAAAAAAATATGTTATATTTGTATTGGAAACAGAAATGTTAAACTTAAAATCTTATTACTATGAAAAAGTTTTTGCTTGCTATTGTTGCTATGATTTGTGTTGCTGGTGTATCTGCGCAGGACTATAAGAACTCTATCGGTTTGCGTATTGGCTATGGTGCGGAGCTTCAGTATGAGCGTCATCTTTCTGCAGATAACTATCTTGAGTTTAACCTCGGTTTGAGCGATTTTGATTTGAATGATGCTTTTGTAAATGTTATGTATAACTGGAACTGCTGCGAGTGGGATTGGACTCCAAACGCAGGTAAGTGGTTCCTCTCTGCAGGTGTCGGTGGTTCACTTGGTTGGTGGAACAAGCCAGATGCTAACATTAACTTCAACGTGGGTGTTGCTGGTAACGTTGCTTTCGGTATCCGTTTCAACAAGCCTGTAACTCTTTCACTTGACTACCGCCCAACAATCTACTTCTTGAACAACGCTTGGGCTCACGGTTTCACTGGCTTCGCTCTCACTTGCACATACAACTTCTAAAACACTTAGGGCCGTCGCAAGGCGGCCTTAATTTTTTTCTAACACATAAAAATTGTAATAACTAAAGATGAAAAAATTACTTCTTCTCGTAGCAGTGCTTTTTGTTGCCACAACGTCATTTGCCCAGGATTGGTCTGTGGGTGGTCGCATAGGTTCAGGTTTCCAGGTTGTGGGACAGTATAAGTACGATGGCTCAAACTATTTCGAGGCTCGCTTCGGTACATCGTGGAACAACCCTGTGGTTTACTCTATCTATGAGAACGATACTACCATCAAGGCGCATCAGGGCCGCGTTATGGCGGACTTCACGCTCCTTCACAACTGGCATATCCTCGATATGGATTGGACTCCACGTGGCGGTATGTGGTTCTTCGATGCGGGTGTCGGTGTTAACGTAGGTGGTGTTGCTCACTACGCATACGCAGGTATTGCGGGTATGGCACGTCTTGGCTTTACGTTCAACAATACGCCTATCACTCTTGCCCTCGACTGGACTCCAACGTTTGGCGCAGGCGTACTCTATGTTAAGAAGTATAACGAAGCCTTCTTCAATGAGTTAGGTTTGGCAAATATCGGCATTAGCTGTACTTACAACTTCTAATCTTTTGCCGAAACAGCGCTTCGGCGCGCTATCGTTATAATGGCGAATGGGAGAGCCCGAGTGGCATCCCATCCGCCATTTTGTTTCCTATCGCACCTTGCAGTATCGCTCTACGGAGTCGGCGGTAATGGTGGTGTCGCTAAGGATTACGAGCCGCTCCACAACGTTGTGCAACTCACGAATATTCCCCGACCACTCCTTCGTTGCGAGGATGTCGATGGCTTCAGGCTCGATGCTCTTTGTTGGGGTGTTGTGACGCGAGCATATCTCCGTTAGGAAGTGGTCAACCAGAAGCCCTATATCCCCACGTCGCTCGCGGAGAGGTGGTACGTCTATCTCGATGACACTCAGGCGGTGGTAGAGGTCCTCGCGGAAGTTACCCTCGCGAATCTCGTTGCGAATATTCTTGTTCGTTGCCGCCACAACACGCACATCGACGCTTATATCCTTATCGCCTCCCACACGCGTAATCTTATTCTCCTGCAACGCACGCAGTACCTTCGCCTGTGCCGAGAGTGACATATCGCCAATTTCGTCCATAAAGAGCGTGCCTCCGTCGGCTAACTCGAACTTTCCCTTGCGCTGCTTTACTGCCGAGGTGAACGAACCCTTTTCGTGACCAAACAGCTCACTCTCAATAAGTTCAGAAGGTATCGCTGCGCAGTTAACCTCCACAAATGGAGCCTCCGAGCGTGCGCTTTTCAGATGCAACCATCGCGCTACAAGCTCCTTTCCCGTGCCGTTTTCGCCCAGCACCAATACGCGGGCATCCGAGGGTGCTACGCGTTCGATCATCTGTCGCACCTCGTCAATAGCCTTCGACTCGCCGATGATGGGTTGTGTGGCACAGTTCGTGCGTTTACCATTGTGGCGTGTGGCGCGAGGTCGAGGGTACTCCTCGTTTGGTGTCTCGCTCTCGAGGTTACGTAACGTGGAGAGTAGGCGGTTCATATCTATAGGTGCGCTGAGGTAGTCGATGGCTCCGCTGCGTAGTGCCTCTACGGCACTCTCGACCTCTGCCTTGCGCACTACGACTATCGTCGGAAGTCCAATGCCTCGGATGTCTATCTGGCCGTCGGTTATTGCGGCATCGAAGTGGTCGTTGTGACACATCTCCGTTGCCGAGCTTAGGCTATCTGTCGAGCAGGTGTCGTAATTCTCGAAGTGGAGACGCTCGCTGAGCGAGTTGAGCATTGTTTTCGATTGCGATAGGAGTAAAATTTTTGCCATAGTTTGTTTATATAAATTATTTTTAGTTACTTTGTATGGTTAAACTATTGCCATTTGTTCGGGGGGTAAAGATTATATCTTTAAACTTTAGGTGCAATAGCAACCCTTGGAGTGACATAACTCCAGTATTATAATGGGCCAAAAGGGCTATATTCGATGCCGCGCTCGTTATATTATTTGTATTCAAACATCATTACACAATGAGGAAAAATTATAACTTTACACGTCGTAGACTCTATCTTCCAGAGTATGGCCGCCATATCCATCAGATGGTCGACTCGCTAATGGCGATTGAGGACCGCGTGGAGCGTACACGACAGGCAAAGGCTGTCATAGCGGTTATGGGTAACCTCAATCCTACGTTGCGTGATACGGAGGATTTCAAGCATAAACTTTGGGACCATCTCTTCATAATGTCCGATTTTCAGTTGGATGTCGATTCGCCATACCCACAACCATCACGCCAGGATTTGACTTTGCGACCTCAAAAACTATCATATCCGCAGTCGCGTATTGCGTTTAAGCATTATGGCAAGTACACCCAGCGTTTCGTGTCGCTAATTGCACAGGAGAAGGAGTCGCCAAGAGCCACGCAGGAGCTTTCGAATATCGCACGATATATGCGTACCAAGAGCTATGAGTTCAACAACGAGCATCCTAACAACGACTCCATCATTCGCGATATACGTATTATGGCGGGCGAGGGACTGGAGGTCGACCTCTCGGCTATCAGCACAATGCGTAGCGACTACCGTCAGGGTGGCCAGCAGCGTCAGCAGCGACGTGGTAAGCAGCAGCGCAACAATGGCCGTAAGATGCAGAAGGGGGGCAAAAACCATTCGCGCCATAACAACCATTAGAAACTTTTAATAACCCTATATCGAATATCATAAACTATGAAGAAATATCTTATTGCGGCACTCTCTTTTATGCTATTAATGGTGTCGTGTGGCGGTGAGCAGCGAGGTGTGAATACCACAATCTCGGGACGTTTTGTTGGCAATGCCGTAGACTCTGTATACTTGGATAAGATTGCTGATGGCGTTGCAGCGCCAGAGCGTATTGCGGGTGTTGCGTTGCAGGATAACGGTGGCTTCGAGTTCTCGATTGCTGTTGCCGAGGAGTCGCCACGCTTCTATCGCCTTACCTTCTCGGACTCTACACGTCCTGTTACGCTTGTTGTAGCGGCGGGTGATGAGATTCGCTTGGAGGCTGCTGGCGACATCTTCCTTAACTACGAGGTTGAGGGTTCCGAGGAGTCTGCACTTATCAGGAAGTTCAACCGCGACTATTTCTCGGCGTGTGACCGTCTGGCTCTTATTGCCGAGCGTCTTGGAACTGCGACACGCTACTCGGAGGTTGAGGCTTACCGCGCTGCGCAGGAGGCTATTAAGGCGCAGGTACGCTTCGTAGGTGCTAATCAGGGAAGCCTTGCAGCGTTGTACGCCTTGCGTCACGCCGTTGCCGAGCAGTATATCCCACAACTCGATGGCTTTGGTGTTACGTTGGCGCACTACACTGCGGTGCTTGAGGGACTTAAGGCAAACTACCCAGAGTCGCCATATATCGCACTTTTGGAGCGCGAGGTGGCTGACCAGCAGGCGCTTATGGATGTAGTTAATAAGGTGGAGTTGGTGTCGTATCCCGATATCGAACTTAAGGATATGTATCGCAAGAGCCATAGCTTGGCATCGCTTTCGGGAGGTGTTACGTTGCTCTACTTCTGGATTTCGGAGAGTGCGGTGTGCAACGCTATAAATGCTGATTTGAAGGCACTTTATGAGCGTTACCACGATAAGGGTTTCGAGGTATATCACATCTCGGCAGATGGTGATGAGGCGGTATGGATTGAGGCTGTACGTCAGCAGGGCCATCCTTGGATTTCGGTATTTGGAGGTCAGAATGCCGAGGTCTTTACACTCTTCAACGTGGAGACTTTGCCAAAGGCTTATCTCATTGACCGTGAGGGTAATGTGAGCCTTGCATCGTTGAATATATCGGCTTTGGAGCGTGAGCTTAAGCGCTTGTTGTAGGATGATATACTTCGTGTCGGATATACACCTTGGAGCGGGCGATAAGGTTCAACAATTGCGTACCGAGCGTGCCTTTTGCAGATGGCTTGATGCTATCTCGCAGGATGCCTCACGCCTCTACCTATTGGGTGATATCTTCGACTTTTGGTTTGAGTATCGTAGGGTTGTGCCACAAGGCTTCGTGAGGGTGCTTGGTCGCCTGGCAGATATGTCGGCAAGGGGCGTGGAGATATGCTTTTATGTCGGTAATCACGATATGTGGTGCTACGACTATTTGGAGCGTGAGTGTGGCGTGAAGGTCGTTCGCGCACCACGTGTGGAGAGTGTTGGCGGTGTGATGTTGCACCTCGCGCACGGCGATAATATGAATATCCACGGCGAGCCTATGCTCAAACTTATGAACACTGCGTTCCGCTCGAATCTGTTGCGTAAGATTGTTAGTTGGATTATCCACCCCGACTTATTTCTTCGCTTTGGACAGTGGTGGAGTGGTAAGTCGCGTAAGAGCCATAGCGCAGAGAAGATTACCGTCGATAACCTTCGATATTTGATAGATTATGCCCGTGAGCATCACGCCTCGAACGAGGATGTTAGGGCATATATCTTTGGCCATATGCACCTTGCTCATCGTCATTCGGAAGGTGCGCTCGATGTCCTGTTTATGAGCGACTGGTCGGGCGATAAGGCGAGCTATGTAACTATGGATGAGAACGATAATCTTGAACTTAAAACTTTTGATATAGATGAGACAGTATCTCGAATTGTTGGATAAGATATGTCGCGATGGCGTTGTGCGTGGCGATAGAACGGGTACGGGAACAAAGGGTATCTTCGGCTATCAGATGCGCTTCGACCTTCGTGAGGGATTCCCGCTGGTGACCACAAAGCGCCTCTTCTTGAAGGGCGTGATTTATGAGTTGTTGTGGTTCCTGAAGGGCGATACAAACATCAAGTATTTGGTCGATAATGGCGTGCATATCTGGGATAGCGATGCCTATCGCTACTATAACGAGCTATGCGTGCGTCACGGCGTGTTGCCCGTAGATAAGGATACGTTCCTTGCTGCTGCGGGCGTTGAGTCGCCTATCGAGGGGTATCGCTTTGGTGATTTGAATAATGTCTATGGCTATCAGTGGCGTAGCTGGCCTACGGGTGATGGCGGCGCTATCGACCAGATTAAAAAGGTCATCGAAACGATTAAGAGCAACCCTAACTCACGCCGTATGATTGTCTCGGCGTGGAATGTTGCCGATGTAGATAGTATGGCTCTGCCTCCTTGTCACACGATGTTCCAGTTCTTCGTGGCCGAGGGACGCCTCTCGTGTCAGCTCTATCAGCGTAGTGGCGACACCTTCCTCGGTGTGCCATTTAACATCGCGTCGTATGCGCTGCTTACGATGATGATTGCTAAGGAGTGTGGCTTGGAGCCTGGTGAGTTTGTCCACACGTTGGGCGATGCGCATCTCTATCTCAACCACCTCGAGCAGGCCGAGGAGCAGCTATCGCGTGAGCCACGCCAGCTCCCTACGATGCACCTTAACCCCGAAGTTAAGTCTATCTTCGACTACACCTTCGAGGACTTTACGTTGGAGGGCTACGACCCTCACCCAGCAATCAAAGCACCACTTTCGTTTTAATATTTAGATTATGATAAGCATTATCGTTGCAATAGCCCAGAATGGCACTATCGGCGACAAGAACTCTCTCTTGTGGCACATTAAGGAGGATATGCGCTTCTTCCGCACCACCACCTCGGGACACCCCGTGATTATGGGTCGCAAAACTTTCGAGTCACTCGGCTCGAAGCCACTGCCAAAGCGCAAGAATATCGTTATTACACGCTCCGACGTGGAGTTTGAAGGTGCTTTCGTGGCTCACTCTTTGGAGGAGGCTATCGCACTTGCCGAAGGTGATGAGGAGATTTTCATTATGGGTGGTGCGCAGATTTATAAGCAGGCTCTTGATGTTGCGGATAGAATGTATATCACACGTGTAGAGCGTGATTATGAGGGAGATACGGCGTTTCCGGAGATAGATTACAGTAAGTGGACTTTGGTTAAGGAGGAGCGTTTCGAGCGTGGCGAGGAGTACGAATCGCCATTTGCCTTTTTGGTCTACGATAGAAAATAGTAGTCATATTAATAATTAGGTCGTCTCTTGTGGTTGTGCAAGGGACGATTTTTTGTTTTATACGAACAATGTCCCTAGGGGTGTTGTCTGATTGGAAAATATTTTTTAATTTTGTGATGCTATTGGATAAATAGCGACATATTCGGTGTTTTCGCACTGTCCTTAATCGAAAATGTGGAAGTTTTCAATGCAAGAGGACATAACGAACAGCACTCATTTCTTGTATAGCTATGTGGCTGTACGCTTATTGCGTACCTACCCCATACTATCCAGGTGTGGGGCATTGTATCGTTTATTCTTGCATAGGTCTTTCCACAGCCTTCGATTAGATAGACGAAATCAACTCCACACTTTCTGTTTTTATATACCACTATAATGGATATGTGAAATCGAGAATTTAGTGTCAACTTAAAGCGATGTTAAGATAATTATTAAATATGGAGTAAGCTGAAAATCCTTAAAAGAGTAAGCGAATAATAAAATATTACACTACTATGGGATATAGTCCAAAGACAAAAGCTGATTGCGACAGATGGATTTCTACCGCAGAAAGTAATCTTTTAACAGCTAAAGCTACTTATGAGAGAATTAAGGCAGGTTATCCTGTGAATTATAGTAAGCAGGCTGTAGCGGATGCAAAAATTAAAGTTGAAAACGCAAAAGCAGAATTAGCAAAATATAAAGCTCTACGCAAGACATTGAAAGAGTAATGTCTCAAATCGATGCACAATGCGGAGATGATAAGATAAGATGGGACTACTACAATGGAGAGGAAGTATGTAGTAAATTCACTTTCAGAGAGTGGCATCTAATAGCAAGTGATATTGATACCGATGAAGAGTGGAAAAACTTTTTGTCCGAATATAATAACTTTGCAGAGTGCTACATATTAAAAACCTCTGCGGATAATTCCAGTATCGGATTTGTCTATCTGTATAAAGAGTCTCAAATCAACAAGATTGTCTCTATTCACGGTGGAGGCTGGGGTAGGTCAATGTCTCTATCTCGCCTCTATTTCCGTGGAATGATATTAATGATTGAAACTCTACTTGCAAAGGGTTACAAGGTGCGTACTTGTTGCAACATTGATAATAATAATGCTTTTTGTTTTTTGCGTGGAGTTGGATTTGTTAAGTATTGCACAACCAATACAAGAAACTATATGTGGATAAATGAAAAGCGGCTTAAAAATAGCAGGATATACAAATATTTAAATCGTTTATAATTTAGACGTCGTACTTTACCCAATAGAAAGCGCAAGTGAATATGTAGATTTGGTATATCTACGTAACAGAAATAAGGGTGTCCAACTTCTGCTGGACACCCTTAATCATTATATTGCCGATGGGTTAACCTATCGTGTGCATTCGTACCGAAGCCTTGATAAGTGCTATCGCGCGGATGCGGCTAATCTCAATATCCTTATCTGCGTGGTGCTGATTCTGGCTCACAAGGCGCACGTGGCCCTCAAGCTCCGACTTCTGAACATACTTAACTGTGATGTACTCCTCGCCATCCATATCTATCGAGAGCAGGTACATATCGCCCCAAAAGACATCGCGCACATCACGAAGCTGCTTATAGAGGATGATGTCGCCACTCTTAAGCAGCGGATACATCGAATCACCAACGACATATATCGCGCCATCGCACTTCGGAAGGTTTGGGATGTGGATGTAGTTCACAGGCTCCAACTTCGACTCCTCAGCAAAGAGGGGAGTGAGTCCCGCAGTACCCTCAATCGAGTAGAGAGGTACGCTCTGGAGTGGCAACGAGCGGTCGGTGCGGTGGGTGTAGGGTGTAAAATCGGGCTCGGCGTTAAACATTTTACCTTTGCCCTCCTCTATCCACTCTGGGTTTACGTTAAAATCTTGAACAAGGATATTCTTGTTACGTGTCGATAGTCCAGCCTTGCCCGTTTCAATCATCGAAAGTGCTGCCTTTCCGATGCCAAGATGCTGAGCTAATTGCTCTTGCGTCATATTTAGCTGCTTGCGTATAAGTCTTAATCGCTGTCCAATCGTCTCCATATAAGAAAATATTATATTAAAAATTTGTACAAAATACTTGACAAGATAAATATTTGAACGTATCTTTGTAGTGCAAAGTTAAGCAATTTATTTTAAAATTGCAAGCAACGGAGCAAAAAATTTAATTAATAAACCCTAATTAATCAGTTATGTACGAATTTTCAGATGATGTTTACCTTGAGGTTGCCGAGCGCCTGATGCAGGCCATCGGGCGCAAAGAGTTCTTCAGTGGGGCGGTGACCTACTACGATGACGAGGTGTGTTGTAGGTTAAAAATTAGTGCGGTGGTGCATCGAACCAAAAGGAGTGGTGACGAGCCACAGAGCAGTGTCGAGGCAAGAGTTGTACCCGTTTGGTGGGAGATGTCGACAACCATCGGCAATGAGGAGGTCGTGAACGACTTTTCGTTTCGTGAGATGATGGCTTTAATATCGTAGCGTATGGAGAGATGTGTTGTTGGAGAGGTGTGTGGCAGGGAGTCGGCCACGCCCTCGTTTGAGGAGTTTGCATTAGAGGTGTATCCCTTCTTGGATATGACTCCATTTCATCGCACCTATTATGCTGTGCTTCAGGCATATGCCGAGGGGCGTATTCGTAAGTTGATAGTCTCGATGCCGCCGCAGCACGGCAAGAGTGTAGGTGCTACGACGTTGCTGCCCGCCTATATGCTTGGCCTCGACCCCGATATGCGTATTGCTATTGCCTCCTACTCGGGAACGCTGGCCTCGAAGTTCAACCGCCGTGTGCAGCGTATCTTGGAGTCAAAGGAGTATGGCGAGATATTCCCCGATACCACGATTAAGTGTGGCACGAAGCCCTCGGGTTATATCCGCACGTCGGACGAGGTGGAGATTATAGGGCGCAAGGGCGAACTTATCAGCGTTGGCCGTGAGGGCTCGCTGACGGGAAATCGTGTAGATTGCTTTATCCTCGATGATCTCTATAAGGATGCTATGGAGGCGCAGTCGCCCGTTGTGAGGGAGAACTGCTGGGAGTGGTATACCTCGGTGGTGCGCACACGTATGCACAACGCCTCGCGTGAGCTGATAGTCTTCACACGCTGGCACGAGGAGGATCTCATCGGCCGACTTTGCCGTACGGAGCCTTGTCGCGTTATGACCTCGATGGCAGATATTGATGCGGTGGGCAAGGATGAGTGGTTGATATTGAATTTCGAGGCGCTGAAGGCGTCACCACCTACGGAGCTTGACCCGCGCGCCGAGGGCGAGGCTCTATGGCCCGAGCAGCAGAGTGCAGAGTTGTTGCTCTTGAAGCGTCGCCTCGATGCTGTGCGTTTCGAGACTATGTATCAGGGCCGTCCCACAACGCGCGAGGGACTTCTGTATGGCGATGGCTTTAGGGAGTATGCCGAGCTTCCGCGCGATGTTGTCACGCGGGCAAGCTACACCGATACGGCAGATACGGGTAGCGACTACCTCTGCTCGATAGCCTATGTTGTGGATATGGATGGTGTGATATACGTTACAGATGTGGTCTACTCGCAGGAGGCGATGGAGGTTACGGAGAGGCTTGTGGCGGAGATGTTGGAGCGCTCGGCAACGCGCGTAGCCTATGTTGAGAGTAATAATGGTGGTCGAGGCTTTGCCCGTGCGCTGCAACGTCTGGTGCCGAGGGTGCGTGTAGAGTGGTTCCACCAGAGTGGTAACAAAGAGGCGCGAATACTCTCGAATTCGGCGACGGTGCTTCATAATATCCGTATGCCACAGGGGTGGCAGCAGCGATGGCCCGAGTTCTACGAGCATCTTGTCACCTATCGCCGCCTGTTTCGTGCTAACCGCCACGATGATGCTGCCGATGCCCTTACGGGAGTTGTCGAGAGAGAGATAACCTCGGCGCAGGGTGGTGGCTGGCAACGTGCGAAGTTTATATAATTCGCTGCGCTTGACTATTGATATTTGCCATATTTTTCTTAATTTTGGGGTATGAAAAAGATTGTTGTGGCATTCGACTCGTTCAAAGGCTCGCTGACCTCGCGTGAGGCTGGCGAGGCCTTCGCTGCGGGCTATCGTGAGGTGGTATCCGATGCCGATATTCGCCTATTCCAAATCTCGGATGGTGGCGAGGGACTCTCGGAGGCTATCCACGCGGCTCTCGGTGGCGAGATTGTGGAGTGTCGTGTTGCGGACCCTCTGGGTAGAGATATCGTTGCAAGTTACGCCATCGTGGGTGGCGCTACGGCGGTGGTCTCGCTTGCCGCAGCATCAGGCTTAACGCTTCTCACGCCCGAGGAGCGTAATCCTCTCATTGCTACGACATTTGGAACGGGCGAACTTATCCTCGATGCCATCGCTCGCGGATGCAGACGTATTATCGTAGGCCTTGGTGGTAGTGCCACGACGGATGGTGGTGCGGGGATGTTACGCGCTCTGGGTTATCGCTTCTATGATGCGGAGGGCGAGGAGCTTACGGAGAGTATAGATATCCTTGAGCGTGCCGTATCGGTGTCGGATAGCGCGGTGAAAGGTGAGGTGCGTGATGTGGAGATTGCCGTAGCCGTGGATGTAGATAATCCGCTATATGGCCAGCGTGGTGCCGCCTATGTCTTTGCGCCACAGAAGGGTGCTACGGCGGAGATGGTCGTGCGTCTTGACGATGCTCTGCGTCACTATGCCAAGTTGGGCGATGGCTATTGCGGTTATGAGGCCTCCGTTTCGGCGGGCGTAGGTGCTGCGGGAGGTGTGGGTTATGCCTTTCGTGCCTTTATGGGTAGAGAGCTTACTTCGGGTATAGAGCTTCTCCTTGATATAATAGGCTTTGATGCAGCACTCTTGGATGCTATGTTGGTCGTTACGGG
Source organism: Alistipes sp. (assembly GCA_017559615.1). The sequence goes on from JAFYRB010000107.1 coordinate 13,310, forward strand.
CGAGGGGCGTGTCGATGCGCAGACGCTGATGGGTAAGGCTCCTTCGGGGGTGCTGCGCCGTGCAACGAAGTATGGTGTAGATTGCATCGCGGTGGGTGGATGTGTCGAGATGTCGGAGGCGCTTAAGCAGAGCGATTTCAAGGCTATCTATGCCTCGATGCCAGAAACAATGTCTGTTGATGAGGCTATGCAGCCGTCGGTTGCTCGTGAGAATCTCCGTAGGGTGGGGCGTCTTGTGGCCGAAGGTGTGAAATAACGGCTATCGGATAATTATCGAGTTTACAATCTGCGCACCTGCGCGCTGGTTTAGGCGCACCATAAGCTCATCGCGGCGAAAGAATATCTCCTGACGTGCCACGCCCGAGGCGATACCTATATATAATATTCCACGCTCGTAGCGAAACTCCGTTGTTATTGCGGCGATATGCTCGCCCACAATCTCCCTCCAATATTGCGGTAACTTACCCTCGGCAATACGGCGTGCAACGTAGGGGCGCTCGAAGAACTCCCTCAAAATGTCACCTATAAGTTTTGGCTCGCTGCGTTTCATAGTGTTGTGGCGCTACCTTCGGCAATGTTGAATAGTTTGTACTCGGCACCCGCATCGCCCAACGTGCGCTCCAAACGGTGCTTGTTGCAATCGGTGATGAATATCTGTCCGAACATATCCCCACCTACAAGACGTAGCAGATGTGCCACGCGACGCATATCAAGCTTATCGAAGAGGTCATCCAATAGTAGTATGGGCTTCTCCTCGCAGTGCTGTGCAAGGAGTGTGTACTCGGCCAGTTTGAGGGCTATGAGGAAGGACTTCTGCTGTCCCTGTGAGCCGAACTTACGTAGTGGATAGTCTCCAATCGAGAATATGATATCGTCACGATGCGCACCTACGGAGGTGTGCTCGTTAACAAAATCTCGCTGTCGTGATTGTAGGAGTAGCTCCATAAGAGGTGTCTCCTGCATCTCCGAGCGATACTCAATGCCAATCTTCTCGCGCTCCTCGGCAAGGATTCCGTAGTAATGCTCCACAAGTGGCTGCATCGCCGCGATAGTCTCCGTACGGCGTGCTACGATAGTCTCGGCAGCTGCCGAAAGCATCGAATCATAGATAAGAAGCATATCCTCCGCAGGGTTGGTTTTCAGGAGTTTATTGCGCTCCTGAAGCGTTGTGTTGTAGCGCATAAGGGCGTTGAGGTAGGTGCGGTCGGTCTGCGAGATAAACCTATTGATATATCTGCGTCGCTCCTCGGCAGAGTCGCTGATAAGTGCTGTATCGCCTGGCGACACAACAACAATCGGAATGCCTCCAACGTGGTCCGAGAGCTTCTCATACTCCTTGCCATTGCGCTTTAGAGTCTTGCCACTACGGCGCGTATAGCCACACACAATCTGCTCCTGACGCTCGTCATCCCTAATGAAACGGCCGTCGATGATAAATCCCTCCTCGCCGTGACGTACGCTCTGCGTATCGGTGAGGGTGTGCATCGAGCGAGCCATCGAGAGGTAGTGGATGGCATCGAGGATGTTTGTCTTACCCGCGCCATTGTCGCCCACGAAGCAGTTTATGCCTTGCGATAGCGAGAGTTTCTCGTCGCGTATGTTTTTGAAGTTTATTATCGAAAGCGTATCTAAAATCATACTATAAAGTGGCGTATTCGTTAACTATTTTTGCAACATCACCAGTGGTGAATTCATAGGTCATATATCTTACAACGTGTTGACTATCTATGAGATAGCATCGTGGCACGTACATCGTGGCATATTGATAATATACCGACTTCTCGGCATCCTCGGCCATATCAATGATGTAACCATTTTTGTTGCGATACTCCCTTAACTCCTCGGCATCGCCCTCGCGAGCTATGGCGATAATCTTTGGCAGCGAAACCCCGGCATCCAAACTCGCGTGAAGCTCATCTAAAAGTGCCTTGCAGTCGGGGCATAATGGCGAGAAGAGAATCAGTAGCGAAGGTTCCTCGTCGGGTAGTGTCAGTGTCTGATTATCAATAGATTGAATCTCAAACTGCGGTGCGACATCGCCCACCTTAACTATCGAGGTTTCATCATACGAAGGCAACTCCTCGGAGATGGTATCACACCCCATAAACCCAATGGCGCAGAGCATAGCAATGCACCATATCACCAACCTTGTATCTCTTACTCGTTCAACCATATTGCAAAGATACTTAAAAAATAGCAAATAAAATCTCTGAATCGCTATGAAATTAGAATATTTTATTGTACTTTTGCGGGTTGAATATCCGTAACAGAAGGAACAATATAAATAATTAAATACAAAAACTTATTATGACAAACAAGGTTCAGACCCCAGAGACTGATATTATGGTCGAGACAAAGGGTAAGTTGGAGACATTCTTCGACAACTATGGTAACAAGGTTCTCAAGACTCTCGTAGCTATCACAATCATTGCAGTTGTTGCATTCGTTGTTGTTGGCTTGATGAAGAACCGCACACAGAAGCAGGAGGAGGCAGCACAGGCAGCTCTTACTGTTGCTATCACTACAGATGCAGAGGTCGAGGCATTCGTAGCTGTTGCTGACGAGTTCGCTGGCACAAAGGCTGCTAACACAGCGGTTTATATGGCTGGTGCAAAGTACCTCGAGGCTGGTGATATGGAGAACGCAAAGGCTTACCTCGCAAAGTATGAGAACGCAGAGGGTGCTGCAGGTGAGATTATCAACGCTCTTGTATACACACTTCGTGGTGATGTAGCTGTTGAGGAGAACGACTTGCAGAGCGCTGCAGAGCTCTTCACAAAGGCTATGGAGGCAAGCGATGATATGTACACTGCCGAGAACGCTGCTCACAAGCTCGCGTTGGTTTACGCTGCTATGGGTGACCTTCAGAAGTTCTCTGAGACATACAAGAATCTCATTGCTAAGTACCCAGAGCTTACAACTACTTACGCTAAGTTCATCGCAGAGTAATTAGCTCATTAAAAGTCCTTTACGATGATTTCACAGCCGGCATCGAATATGAAATTTGGCGTTGTTGTAGTCCGCGAATTCGAGGAGTACAACGCCCAGAACTTGATGCCTCTTGTTGATAGTCTGCAGATGTTGGGATGCACCGACGATAATATCGTTGTTAAGTTTGTCCCTACGGCACACGATGTGGTTATCGCAACGCAGTTTATGGCGGAGTATACCGACGTAGATGGTGTGATAATCCTCGCCCCACAAAACCGTATTATGGGAACTTTATCGGTTATGAACGGCATTGTTCAGATACAGATTCAGTGGAATATGGTTGTGGAGATTGGCGGTGTGGAGTGTGCCGAGAATATCGTGGATATGATAGTCTTGCAGAACGAGATGGAGATGGAGGCTCCCGAGAACCGAAATCCTCGCCTCAATCTATCGTAATTCGGAGTGAAGCGACTTTAGAATAAGATATGCCACCAATGGATAGCCCGTTGGTGGCATTTTCGTTGATAAATATACATAGTATATTTTTAGGCGTAATTCGTTTGCGAATCGAGAAATTTTCGTACCTTTGCATTTATGGATAAGCGTTATACATATAACTCCGTAGAACTCGCCTATAGTGTTGAGGGTGAGGGCGATGCGCTGTTGCTGCTTCACGGCTGGGGCTGCGATAGAAATATATGGAAGGCTACGGCAGAGTTTCTGCGCGATCATTTTATGGTTGTTGCGGTAGATTTTGCGGGCTTCGGTCAGAGCCAGGAACCTTGCGATGTGTGGGGTGTGGAGGAGTATACCCGCTCGGTGGAGGCGCTGGTTAAGGAGCTTGGTATCGAGCGCCCAACGCTTGTCGGTCACTCGTTTGGTGGTCGTGTCTCGATTCTCTATGCCTCGCGTAACGAGGTGGCACGTGTGGTGCTTACCGATGCTGCGGGTGTTAAGCCACGCCGCACGTTTGGCTACTATCGCAGGGTATATACCTATAAACTCCTGAAGCACGTGCTGCCAATCCTCATTGGAGAGAAGAAGGCGCAGATGCTCCTCGAGCAGCGCCGTAAGGCCTCGGCATCGTCGGACTACAACCGTGCTACGCCAATTATGCGAGCCATATTGTCGAAGTGTGTGAACGAGGACCTGTGTGAGTATATGCCTCGCATCAAGGCTCCTGTATTGCTATTCTGGGGTGATAAGGATACCGCAACACCAATCTCTGATGCTCATAAGATGGAGCGCTTGATGCCTGATGCAGGGTTGGTAGTTGCCCAAGGTGCAGGACACTTCGCAATGTTGGAGCAGCCCGAGTTGTGGCGCTTGTCGTTAACATCATTTCTTAAAATAGAGTAACCAATGGCTGTCATATCGCATATCTTTGTTGTTGTGTGGCTCATCTATTTGTGGGCTACGATGCGCTACTCGGTGCAGATGTTCCAGCAGAACTCCTATCGTGTGGAGCGCTACAACCGCTGGCTCAAGCAGTCGGGCGAGTGGCACGGCCGTCCATATTTCATTGCTATCCTCTCGGCTATCCTCTTTAAGGAGGCTCCTCATTGGAGTGTCCTGGCTATCTTTGGGGCGTGGATGTTGGTTATCGCTATCGCGGAGTTCTCCATCAAGTATAAGCTCCCGCTGGTCTATACGATGCGTGTTAAGCGCCTTATAGCCACCCGATTGTTGATGACGTTTGCTATCGTTGCGCTTGTGCATCTATACGCTGCGGAGTACACCCTTACGGCTATGATGCTCCTCACGTTCGACTACTGGACTATCATCGCTAATGCCATAAATAAGCCTTTGGAGGCGGCTATCACACGCTGGTACTACAACGATGCCAAGCGCAGGCTGCGTGCTATGCCTAACCTCAAAATCATAGGTATTACGGGTAGTTTCGGCAAGACCTCTACGAAGCACTTCCTCTATCGTCTGCTCTCGGAGCGCTATAACGTACTGATGACTCCTGGTAACTTCAACACTACGCTGGGTGTGGTGCGTACCGTCCGCGAACACCTCAAGCCTCACCACGAGGTCTTTATTGTGGAGATGGGCGCCAAGCAGCGTGGTGATATTAAGGAGATTTGCGACTTGGTGATGCCACAGATGGGTATCGTAACCTCGGTGGGTGAGATGCACTTGGAGACCTTTGGCTCTATCGAGGGCGTGGCACGTACGAAGTTCGAACTTATAGAGGCTCTTCCAGAGGGTGGCGTAGGTGTTGTAAACCTCGATTCGGAGGCGGCACGAAAGTACATCGCGGAGAGTGGGCTAAAGGTTACAACCTATGGCGTTGAGAGCGAGGATGCCGATTATCGTGCCGTGGATGTAGCCTACTCGGAGATTGAGACACGCTTTGCGGTGGAGCATCACGACGCAAAGGATGAGGGCTATGCTACGCATATCTTGGGACGCGGAAATATCCTCAATATCACTGCGGCATTGGCTATTGCCGAGGCTATGGGCGTGGGCGCTGAGTCACGCCGCCGCGCCGTGCGACAGATTGAGCAGGTGGAGCATCGCCTCAGTATGCGCCGTCAGGGAGGTATCACAATCCTTGACGATGCCTATAACTCCAACCCTACGGGTGCGAAGATGGCTCTTGAGGTGTTGTCGGGCTTCGAGACCTCGGGTGCGCGCTATGTCGTTACGCCAGGTTTCGTGGAGATGGGTGCCAAGCAGTATGAGAATAACAGGGCCTTTGGCGTGGATATCGCGCAGTCGAAGGCCGATAGGGTATATGTCGTAAACGAGGTTAACCGCGCGGCTATCTGCGAAGGTCTTCTTAAGGGTGGCTATTCGGAGGATAGGATAACTGCGGTGGCATCGTTTAGCGAGGCTATGGCAGAGCTTCAGCCACGTCTTAAGGTGGGCGATGTGGTGTTGTACGAAAACGACCTGCCCGACTCATTTAAGTAACTATTAAACAAGCTATATAGAGATGAAAATCAACGTAGGTGTAATTTTCGGAGGTCGCTCCGTAGAGAATGAGATTTCTGTAATCACAGCAGCGCAGACTATGGCGGCTATGAACACAGAGAAGTATAATATCGTACCTATCTATATTTCGAAGGAGGGACGCTGGTACTCGGGTGATAAGCTCCGCACGACGGATAACTATCGTGATATGAAGGCTCTGTTGGAGAGCGTTGAGGAGGTTTACTTCCGCCCTGTGTATGGAGATAACAACCTCTACCGTGTGCGTAAGCCACTCTTTGGTAGCAGTGTTCTTACCACTATCGACGTAATCCTTCCAGCTCTGCACGGCACCTCGGGTGAGGATGGTTCGTTCCAGGGCCTTATCGAGATGACAGGTATTCCTTATGCTTGTCCAAATCCTTTGGCTTCGGCAAATGGTATGGATAAGATTACTATGAAGATGATTCTCAAGGAGAGTGGCATTCCTGTTGTTGACTACGCTTGGTTCTCGGATAAGGAGTGGTTGTCGGAGCGTGAGGCGTGTATCGAGCGTGCCGAGAAGCTAAACTACCCACTTATCGTTAAGCCTGCAAACCTCGGCTCGAGTGTCGGTATCAAGGCTGTGCATAACCGCGAGGAGCTTATCGAGGCTACGGACAACGCTATTAAGTACTCGAAGCGCGTTATCGTGGAGACTCTTATCGAGCGCCTTAAGGAGATTAACTGCTCGGTATTGGGCGACTACTATGACTGCGAGGCTTCGGTATGTGAGGCACCAGTACGTTCGGGTGAGATTCTCAGCTACGAGGATAAGTATCTCGGTGGCGGTAAGAATAAGCCTTCGGAGGGTATGCACTCTACCGTTCGTGAGATTCCTGCTCGCTTGCCAGAGGATGTTACGGAGTTTATCCGCACTACGGCGTGCAAGACCTTCCGAGTGTTGGCTTGCGATGGCGTGTCGCGTATCGACTTTATGATTGACGAGGCTACGGGAGGCATCTACGTGAATGAGATTAACACCATCCCTGGCTCGTTGTCGTTCTACTTGTGGGAGGCTACGGGTATTAAGTTCGACGAGCTTGTAGACCGCCTTATCGCTATTGCCTTCAAGCGCAAGCGCGACTCGGAGTTCAAGACCACAAGCTACTCGGAGAATATCTTTGCTTACCAGGCCAAGCACGGTGCGAAACTTGGTGGAGCAAAGGGTAGCAAAAACTAATTTTAAAGCCTAAAACTATGACTTCATTATACGATAACATAATCTTTGGCCCTATACGCTCACGCCGCTTGGGTTTGTCGTTGGGTGTCAATCTTTTGCCTATCGAGAGCAAACTATGTAGCTTCGACTGCATATACTGCGAGTGTGGCTGGAATGCCGACCATCCTGGCAAGCGTCGCTTCAATGCTCGTGAGGATGTGCGTGCAATGCTCGATGAGGTGCTTCAGAAGATGGTTGGCGTGGGTACGCCTCCCGATGTAATCACCTTTGCGGGTAATGGCGAGCCTACGATGCACCCCGACTTCGAGGCGATTATCGATGATACTATCGCACTTCGCGATAAGCACTGCCCAAATGCCAAGGTGTCGGTGTTGTCGAACGCTACGCAGATTCACCGCGAGGATGTTCGCCGTGCGCTCGGACGTGTCGATAACAATATCCTTAAACTCGACTCGGCTTTCGACGAGACGGTGCAGTTGGTAAATAAACCACAGGGTGCCTACACCGTAGCCCGTACCGTAGAACTTCTGAAGGCCTTCGATGGCGAGTTTATCTTGCAGACGATGTTCCTTCGTGGCGAGTACCTCGGAAAGCGCGTGGATAACACCACCGAGGAGGAGGTTACGGCGTGGTTGAAGCTTGTCGAGGAGATGCACCCAAAGCGTGTTATGGTATATTCGTTGGACCGTGACACCCCTTGCCAGACCCTCGAGAAGGTGGAGCGTGAGGAGTTGCAGCGTATCGCGGAGCGTGTTGCGGCGCTCGGCATAGAGTGTTCAGTAGCGTAAATAATTAAAACTTAAGAGATAAATATGGAATTTGTAGGTAAGGTATTGGAGATTCTCCCACCCGTAACGGGCCAGTCGGCACGTGGCACGTGGGAGCGTCAGACCGTAGTCTTCGAGCAGGCTAACAAGCAGTTTGGTAAGGAGATTGCAGTGACGTTTATGAATAAGGGACAGGATGTTGCGATGTTGCGCGTTGGCGAGAGCTACACCGTGTCGTTCGACATCGAGTCACGTAAGTATATGGATAAGTGGTACACCGACGTACGTGCTTGGCGTGTGCAGCCACAGCAGGCACAGGCGCAGCCTCCACAGCAGGATATGCCTCCATTTATGGAGGAGCCACAGGCCTCGTACTCTGCAGGTGCTGGCGTTGTGGATGATATCCCATTTTAGTCGATTAGTACATAATAAAGAAGAGGGCCTATCTACGGATAAGCCCTCTTCTTTATTGTCCCTTTCCTCTGATTTAGTTGAGGTTAAGGCGCTCTGCGCTATATAGGTAACGCTTGATACTGCGCTTTGGAGTCTTAACAAACTCCTCGCGGTGGATTACGATATTAGAAACCTTCTCGTATGAGGCAACCATATTGTTAAGCTGCTCGAGATTCTTGTTCATAATCTCCTGCAAGTTGTCGAGGTTGACGCCCTCGGCATTAGCCAACTCATAGTCAGGTACTACCAACGCAGTAAGGCGACCATTATTCTCGATAACCAACGACTCGGCAACCATATAGAGGTTGTTCAAGCGCTCCTCAATCTCCTCTGGGTAGATATTCTGTCCCGAGCCAGAGAGAATCATAGTCTTGCAACGACCACGGATGTAGAGCGTACCATCCTCCTCCATAGTACACATATCGCCAGTGCGCAACCAGCCATCCTCATCCAACACAGCATTTGTAGCCTCCTCGTTTTTGTAGTAGCCCTTCATAACGTGCTCACCACGTACCAACAACTCACCAGGGATGTTCTGTGGGTCGCGCGACATAATCTTCGACTCGAAGAGGTACGATGGAAGAATCTTACCACACGAGCCGAGTTTGAAGTACTGTGGAAGCTCGAAGCTGATAAGTGGACCACACTCGGTCATACCGTAACCTACCGTAAGTGGGAACTTGATAGTGCGGAGGAACTCCTCGGTCTCGCCGTTGATGGCAGCACCACCAACGATGAATATCTCTACGCAACCACCAAACTGCTCCATAAGCTTTGCGCGGATAGTAGAGTAGATTGCGGTATTGATAAGTGGAATACGCATCGCGATACTCATAGGGCCCTTCTCCAACAATGGAAGGATGCTCTTGCGATACACTTTCTCAAGGATAAGAGGCACTGAGCATACGATGTTAGGACGTGTAGTCTTCATAGCCTCGATAAGAATCTTTGGCGATGGGATACGGCCCAAGAGTGTGATGTGTGCGCCACACGCCAAAGGTGCGAGGAAGTCGAAGGTACAGCCATAGGCGTGTGCCAATGGTAGGAACGAGAGTGTGCGACCACCCTTACGGAAGTAATGCTCGCCAGTGTCAGGGTTCTCCATATCCATCGCGAAGCCTACGTTACCTGTAAGGTTGTTTACGGTGAGCATAACACCCTTCGACGAGCCTGTTGTACCCGAAGTGTAGTTGAGCAAGCATACCTCGTCGTTGCCAATCTCTGGGTACTTAATATCCTCTATGCTAAAGCCACGTGGGTATGCCTCGCGGTAGTGTGAGAGGATGTTCTTCATATATGAAGTGAGCTTATCGCCCTGCTTCTCGTAGATAACGTGGTAGTCGGTGAGTGAGAATACGGCGTCGATGCCTGGAATCTGATCACCCTCGATATCATCCCAGAAGTTATCGCCCAAGAACAAAAGCTTACTCTCCGAGTGGTTTACGATGTTGATAACGTCATTAGGGTTGAAATCCTGAAGAATTGGCACGATGATAGCGCCATAGGTAATAGTTGCAATATAGCTAATACACCAGCGGGTGTTGTTACGGCCAATAAGTGCGATTTTATCACCCTTCTCGATGCCAGCCTCCTTGAACATAAGGTGAAGCTTGGCAACCTCCTTTGCTACCTCATAGTATGAGAATGTCTCGCCCTTGAAGTAGTCGGTAAGAGCAGACATCTCGCGGTTGTTGCGAAAACTCTGCTCGTAAAGCTTAATTAAGTTTCTCTCTAACATAATCTATTTCGTTTTGTAACGAGTCACATAATGATGCAAAGATAGGCATTTTTTGTGAGCTTTAGAAATTTTCAACCGATTTTCTCATCGTCAAAGTGCTTTGAAGGTGCGAGACTATTGTGTAATATGCTGATAATTACCGATGTATGGCGGTTTGCGGAGATTCTATTTTTGTAGTAAATTTTTCTACAATAGGGTAGGCCTTGAAACGCGAATATTAAAAAAAGATTGAATGGGATATCTTTTTGTGGATAATCATTGGTAATATTCAAAATAATTCTTATCTTTGTGTTTCCGAATAGTTGTAGGATAGGATTTTGGCTCTTTAGTTCAAGGGATAGAACGAAGGTTTCCTAAACCTTAAATCCGGGTTCGAGTCCCGGAGGGGCTACTAAAAAAGCATCGGCATTATCGTGTGCCGATGCTTTTCTGTTTTTGTGATAGGATATTACGACTGCGCTTCTACTTCTCCCTTTGAAGCAGCCACTCTGCCCACTCCATATCTTCGGGTGTGGTGAGCTTGAGGTTTGTGCGCTCGCCCTCGATAAGTGTTATCGCAACTCCCATACGCTCCACCACCGAGGCATCATCCGTAAACGCAGTGTCGAACTCCTGTCCGTAGGCGCGACGTAGCGTCTCGCTGCGGAATACCTGTGGCGTCTGCACAATGCGAAGCTCGCTGCGTGGCATAATCTCCGAGCCGCTGTCGGTCACTCTGCGATAGGAGTCTACGACATCCACAACTGGTATCACAGCCTCGTTCTCATCCACCGCCAATGCCGCGCGGATAATCAGTTTTTTTGAGATAATGGCCCTCACGCCATCGTGAACAAAGATTGATGTAACATCCTCTGATAGAGCCTCTATGCCCGCCTTAACGGAGTGGAAGCGCTCCTTGCCTCCCGCCACGCACTTATGCACCGCAACATCGAAGCGTGCTGCGAGGTTACGCCATAGGGTGATATGCTCCTCGGGGAGTACAACGACAATCTCCGCACCTGGGAGTGCCTCCGCAAAGGTGTTTATCGTACGTGCCACAACCGGCTCACCACCAAGCAACAAGAACTGCTTTGGAAGTGATGACTGCATACGCTTTCCCGAGCCACCAGCAACTATAATTACTCCTCGCTTTCCCATATCAGTTTTTTGCCAAATCCGAGCGTGTTATCGGTAAGTTTCATCATCGTAGGACGCACGGCCCAGAGAGTTAGTGGTGCTACGGCCGCATAGGGGAAACGCTTGATGTATGTGGTGCGTGCCTCCTCGTCGCCCGCCTCCGCGATGCCACAAATCTGTATGCCCTGCACACGTCCTACAACACGTGTCTCTAAAGGAATTGAGAGTGCTACGTGAGGGTTTGCCACCATATGCGCTCCGTGCTTTGTCGTGGTGTCTGACGTAAAGACAAAGAGGTTGCGAGTGCTATCGTAGGCATAGAAGCAGTTCGCCACATAGGGCATACCGCTCTGGTCAACGGTGGCCAGCGTAAGCACGTGGTGCTTCTTAACGAATGATACTATCTTCTTGTCTACCATTATTTTACCTCTGTTGTGGCTGTCGCCGTAGTATCCGCCTCGGTCTTCTTACCGAAGATGTCATCGTCGGTAATCGCACCACCCATAATCTCCTGACCATTAAGCTCCGCAATTACTCTGTCGCGGATAGCCTCGAAGCGCTCCTTATGTGCCTCTGCAATAGGCTCCGAAGGCTCCTGTGGCATCTTGAGTGGGTTGATAGGTGTACCATTCTTCTTGATGCGGAAGTCGAGGTGAGGACCTGTCGAAGCGCCTGTCGAGCCGACATATCCGATAAGCTGTCCCTGCGATACACGAGTACCTACGCGGATGCCCTTCGCAAAGCTCTTGAGGTGTAGGTAGCCAGTCTCGAGGCTTCCGGCGTGCTTAATCTTAATGGTGTTACCGCCACCACCGCGATCCCAACCCGCAAATGTCACCGTGCCATCGGCTACCGAGTGAACAGGAGTGCCACTTGGCGCAGCATAGTCCACACCGTGATGTGGGCGGTAGACCTTATGTACTGGGTGAAGACGCGACTTCGAGAACTTCGAGCTGATGCGTGTGTACTTCAATGGCGCCTTGAGGAACTGCTTACGCAATGACTCGCCATTAGCCTCCCAGTAGCGTAGCTTACCCTCCTCCTGAGCATAAGGAATGGCGTAATACTGTTTGCCATTGTGGTTGAACTCCGCACCCCAGATGCGACCAATACCCACCGACTCGCCATCTACGAACTTCTCGTCATAAATTACCGCAAACGAGTCGCCAGCCTGAATGCCGAAGAAGTCCACGGTCCACTGATATATATCCTCAAATTCCGCTGCGAGGGCATAGGGCAAATTCTGCTCCATAATCACACCCCAGAGCGATGAGTTAATCGTAGCGCGACGGCACTGACGTACCACATCCACAGGTCTTGCACCACACTCCACGCTCACCGAGTCGCCCACAAAGCCAAAGACCACATAATCAATAGCATTGCGATGGTAGACAACATAGTCCACCACACTGTGGTCGCCCAACGAGTCGGTGTAGTTGCGCGTGAAGGTCGTGTAGGCATTATCAGCACGAATCTGGCGCAATGGGAATACCTCCTTTGCCACCTTATCAAGACGGTCTACCATTACTGCCGAGATGCCTCTGCGTCCCAAGATTCCGCCTACGGTCTCACCCATACGTACGGTGTCATTCTCGATGGTATATCCCTCTATGTCAATGCCATAGAGTAGTGTAGGCTCTATGACTTCAATCTCCGTATTTCCATTATTGCCCTCGTTCTCGGCGGCGCCACCGCCACACGCCACGCTCAACGAAAGAAGCGCCGCTGTGGTAAATATTTTCGCAAAATTCATAGTGCAACAAAGGTACAAACTTTTTTTGATTTTTCAGGCAGGAAGGTGTATATATTGAAAAATTTTGTATCTTTGTATAAAACTACTACTACACTATATGCCATACGACGTTTTTATAAGCTACTCGCGTGCTGATTATTGGGATGAGAATAGGTGTGTTATCCCAGGCAATATCGTGCAGCAGATATTGGATGTTTTGAATGCTTATAAGGCACGCTATAATATTAACTATTTCTTTGATCGTGAGAGAATTATATCAGCCGATAACTTCTATGATAGGATTCCTGCTGCAATTTCGGATAGTCGTGCAGTAATGTTTATTGCGAGTAAGAGTTCTGTTGTGTCGGATATGTGTCGAAGGGAGTTGGAGTATACGTGTGGAGAGCATATCACGATTCATCAGTATAAAATCGACGATGCGGTATACCCTCGAAATTTGCAGTTTCTTTTAGGAGGTCAGCATTTCCAGGAATCAAGATACGTCTCTGTTGAGAATTTCGTTAGAGAGGTCTTGTCAAATGTCTTGCGCCGAGAAATTGCGCCGCTTGCGAGTTTTGCAAATACTAATTCTATCCCTTCGCGAGGTGAGAAACTTTATAGCATTGGAGATTACTACGATGATGGCCAGAAGCAAGGAGTAGTATTTGACGTTTGGGATGGTGGTAGACACGGAAAAATCGTGAGCCTTGATCAGGCAAATAGAGCATATTCGTGGGCGTCGAAAGCGGACTACGGTCATTGGCCAATAGTTCGTATTCCAGCCAAGATGAAAATAGGTGTTGAGGATGAGAAGAATGGTATGCGTAATATGCGCCGAGTTATGGAGGAGGATAATTGGGAGGAGAAGTATCCTGCGTTTAATTGGTGTAGTAGAGAGGGGGATGATTGGTACTTGCCTGCAATCGATGAGTTGATTACGTTGTTATTGAATAACGATGTACGAAACAGAGTTAATAACACACTTCGAGAGTACAGGGCAAAGGAGTTGCTGAATAGCCGAGGATTTGGTTGGTATTGGTCATCGACAGAGTATAAGGCGAGTTCGAATGATGAAGATGTGGAGGATGGTATAAAGGCTTGGATTGTCTCTATGACTAATGCCTGCCTGCGCGGCTATGATAAATCGCAAGGCTATGGAACGGTTAGAGCCATAGCAGCATTTTAATCAATTAGGGATGCAGATGATGCATCCTTTTTTTTGTTCGAAGGAGTGGATAATCTGCCATTGCGCTATGATTTCTAATGGCAAAAAAATGCTCTTTATTTGGAAAAAGAGTAGATAATTTGGCAAAAACAAAAATAAGTGCTATCTTTGACAAAATTGTGGGGCTATGCCAAGAGTGTCGGGCGAAATTATGGGAGACTCATTGTCTGAAATCTCGCTCGGCAGTGTCACGTAAAGTGACGGAATATGGCTCTATCGTGATTACAAAACATACAAAATTGAAGTAATGACACTTTTGAGAACCATAATATCGTGGATATACACTCTTGTAGTGGTGATACGTCATCGCCTCTACGATTGGGGTGTGCTTAAAAGTGTCAAGTTCGATATTCCGATTATCTGTGTGGGAAACATCACCGTAGGTGGTACGGGTAAGACTCCGACGGTGGAGTATCTGCTCTCGGTGCTTGGCGAAAGGTACAATATTGCGGTGCTCTCGCGAGGCTATGGTCGTCAGACAAAGGGCTATCGTGAGGTAATGACAACCGACTCGTATGCCGATGTTGGCGATGAGCCACTTCTTTTGAAGTTGAAATTCCCAGAGCGCCCGATTGTCGTGTGCGAGGATAGGGTAGCGGGCATAGAGCGCATCCGTCAGGAGCATCCCGAGGTGACGCTTATAGTGATGGATGATGGATTCCAGCATCGTAGGGTTAAGGCGAAGGTGAATCTTATACTTATCGACTCGACACGTCCTGTTGAGGGCGACAGTATGTTGCCTTTGGGCCGTCTGCGTGACATCCCATCGCGTCTTAAGAAGGCGCATATATTCCTTGTTACGAAGTGCTCTACGACAATGTCGCCTATTGATAGACGATTGTGGACCAATAAGTTGCGCTCGGTGGCTTATCAGAAGATTTTCTTCACGCGCTACCAGAGTCCGATGGTCGAGCCTGTCTACTACTTCGAGGAGCGTGAGACGATAGATTATGGCCGTCAGGCAATTCTTATGACGGGTATCGGAAATCCACGTCCTTTTGTCCGCGAGGCGGAGACGCGCTTCAGTGTTGTGGAGAAGCTTATTTTCCCTGACCATCACAGCTTTACGGCCGAGGATATGAGACGTGTGTATGAGCTTATGAATAAGTATCCACGTGCCATTGTGCTTATGACCGAGAAGGATGCTGTGAGGTTGCGCAATGCACGACTTCCAAAGATGCTTATGCGTGCGATGTACTATCAGCCTATCTCGATGCGATTTATCGAGGGTCCAGATCAGGATTTCGTAAGCAATCTTATCTCCGAGATTGAGTATGGCAAGAAACGTGATAACGTAAAGGCCGAGGGCGAGGAGTCTGCAACACAAGGCGGCGAGGCAATTTAGTGGATTGAGGCGAGGAGATTTAGAAACGTGAACGAGAAAAATATAATTAGGTATGATTAATAAGGTAATATTGTTGGGAAATGTGGGACAGGATCCCGAGGTGCGTACGTTGGAGACAGGTGTGAAGGTGGCGCGTGTGCGTTTGGCAACGTCGGAGCGAATCTTCAACCGTCAGACTAACGAGACTACGGAGCATACCGAGTGGCATACTATCACCTTGTGGCGCGGCTTGGCAGAGGTGGTTGATAAGTTTGTGCGTAAGGGCTCGCAGATTTATGTCGAGGGTAGCATCCGCAACCGTGAGTGGGAGAAGGATGGTGTGAAGCACTATGCCGTAGAGATTGTTGCAGATGATATGAAACTCCTCGGAAAGCGTTCGGATGGCGCGCAGCAGGGTGGCTATCAAGCACCACAGCAGGGTGGTTATCAGCAGTCAGGAGGTTATCAAGCTCCACAACAGGGTGGTTACCAGGCGCCACAGCAGGGTGGTTATCAGCAGCAGTATCAGGCTCCGCAGCAGCCACAGGCCCCTGTGATGCCAAAGGATGATCCAGATGATTTGCCATTCTAAACCGACGGCGTTGCGCAGTAGAAGGCATATATAAATATAGTATAAAGTTCCCCCACTTTGAATTTTGCAAGGTGGGGGTATTTTGTGAATATATCATAAATATGCTAAAAAAATGGTGAGTGTATTGGGTAAATTTGCAATATGACAGAAATATTATTACATTTGTACGCTTAACCCTAATGATTAACATACAGAGGGTTGCATATTGTTTTTATCGGTCGATAACAAAAACAACTATTAACAAATAAACACTATGAAAAGATTTTTTATGAACATTAAGAGCGCAGTACTCGCAGTGGCTACTGTGGCTTTTATGGCCTCTTCTATGGTGTCGTGTCAGTATGATGATACCGACATCTGGGAGGAGATTGGCCAGATTAAGCAGGAGTTGGCTGATTTGCGTCAGCAGCTCGAGGATGAGCTTAATGCTATTAAGGACTTGGTGAATGGCCAGGTGACTATCAAGGAGATTAAGCAGCAGAACGACGGTAGCAAGGTTATCGTGCTCTCGGATGGTACAAAGGTTACGGTTTATCCTAAGGGTGCTGGTGTTCCAGGAAACATCGTTACTGTGGTATCGGAGAATGGCGTGATGTACTGGGCTATGTACGATGGTCTTGGCAATGCTAATCCTATCTTGGTAAATGGCCAGAAGGTGCCTGTTGCGGAGATTGCTCCAAAGACACAGATTGTTGATGGCGCTATTGAGGTGTCGTTCGACGGTGGTGAGACTTGGATTAAGACTGGTTACACAGAGTCTGTTGCTGACAGCATCATCGTAGATGTTGAGGTAGTTTACTCTGATTGGCAGACCGACGGCGATGGCAACCCTGTGGCTCTCTACTGCAAGGTAACGTTGGCTGATGGCTCTGTTGTGAAGGTTGGTATGCAGAATGGTAAGCTCGTATTGCCATACGATATGATGTTCGTGCCTTATGGCTCGGAGATGGTCTTCGCACTCGAGGTTTCGGATGTTGCTGACTTTATGACCACTACACCACGTGGCTGGGAGTGTGAGGTTGAGCATAACGCAAAGAACCGCTTTATGGCTCTTAACTTCTTTGCTCCTACATACGAGGATGTTGAGGCTGGTAAGGCAGTACGTGAGGGTGTTGCAAAGTTGATGGTTGTATTCAACAACGGCTCATCGGCTATCGCATCTATCAAGCTCTCTACAAACCCTGCACAGGTATACTTCACACAGGAGGGTGTATATGTTGAGGCTGGTTACGGTACTAACTACTTGCTTTGCGGTATCATCGGCTCTAACAACTTCAACCTCGATACTTACGTTACAAACTGTAACAAGGTTCTTGCAGATGGTAGCACACTATCAGGTATCTATCAGCTCGCATTTATGGAGACTCAGTCTGCATATATTCCATATAGCGATCTTCGTTCAGCAGCACTCAAGGCTGGTGATGAGTACACATTCTGGTACGTAGCACCTCGCACCGACGAGGAGGGTGGCCTCTATGTTGATGCTCAGGAGTTCGTAATCGAGAAGTATGTTCACAGCTCTGTAACCTTCTCTACTACAAGCACATCGTTCTTCGATGTTGACGTAGCATTCAAGGTTGTTGGCTCGGAGGGTTATATGCTTGGCTATATGAAGGCTGAGGAGTTCAACGCTGCAGAGATTGCTGCTTACTACACCGAGAACTACGACTATCTCAACGCTACACGTGAGGACGTTAACTACACTGGCTCGTTCCTTGAGCTTGTAACATCTTCGGAGAAGCTTAAGAATGGTACAGAGTATGTTCTTTACTACATCGCAAAGAACAAGTCGCACGTGATTCTCGAGGATAACGTTATCAGTTGGTCGTTCACTACTGCTGACTTCGTTGAGGGCGGTGAGCTTGAGGTGGATATCGTAGGTGAGCCTGTTGTAGAGTATAAGGATATCTATCTCGACCTCAACTCTAACGGCGACCACATTATGATTATCTACAACGCAATGCCTTCGTATATGGCAACTGCATATCCTGATGACTCATACATCGTGAATATGCTCCTTAACGAGGGTGTTCGCACAATCACCGATGGTGTTGTTTCGGCACACTACAAGGGTACAGAGCCAGGTGAGGCTGTAACACTCTTCGCCGTAGCTATCGACCAGGAGGGTAAGATTGGTACTCCTTTGAAGCGCGAGTTCAAGACTAAGGATTTCGTTTATAACGACCTTACTGTAACGCTCTCGCTTGTAGACTATAAGATTGACAATACGCTTATCAACGTAGCTTGCGAGGGTTCATCACACTTCAAGTATATCTACTGCTCGCTCAGCGATAGCAAGTGGAAAGATGTGTATGGCGGTACTGCAAAGAAGGCTGGTGAGTATATGATTATGCATCCTAATGCTTCGGATGTTTACGATACTGATGTAGACCCTCTTACCGAGGATGGCAACATCTTCCTTAAGGGTCTTAACACCGATACGGAGTATGTTTTGGTTTGCGTAGCTGTGGATGAGGATGGCGTGGTTTCAAAGCCTGCTACTTGCTACTTCGAGCCTATCGCAAACATCGGTAATATGGTTAAGCGCACTGATGCTAACTGGGCAGAGGGCAAGCCAGTAATCACTCTTGGTGACACTGTCGAGGTTGAGTTCTTCAACTTCTCTTGGTATACAACACCACAGAAGGGCTACGTAGCATACTCTATGGCTGACCACCCAGATAACCTTGAGAATGATTATTATGGTACTAATGTAAACACTCCAGAGAAGCTTATCGCATATATCGTTGCTGGTTGCGACAATGGCCAGCGTGAGTGCGGTCACAAGTGTGTTTACTCGGAGGATGGTTACTCATACGTATGGCAGGAGATGGAGGACCTCAATGGTGACGGTCGCATCGAGTTTGACGAGTGGGTAGAGAAGCGCATCGATGGTCTTCCAGGTGTTTACAACTCATACTTCTATGGTACAAAGGGTGAGCACCGCATCTATGTTACTTGGGTAGGTGAGGATGGCAACTTCCACGAGCCATTTGTTTACAACCCAACAACAGATCAGGAGGAGGAGCTTAACGCTGATAACTTCCCTGCATACTTCGAGTAATTTTGCTCGATAGAGGCATAAGGGTGTCCAACCACACGGTTGGACACCCTTTGTTGTTTCTACGTGCTTTGTTTGTAGTAAGTTTAGATGTGTTGCAAAACAAATGATAGGGAGTACTTTATTGGTCGTCAGTTAGGCTATGTAAAAACAAAACGAGAGGTTCAACCATAAAGGCTAAACCTCTCGCTTCGAGCTGTTGATCAGGCTTGACTTCGCTATGCTCGTCTTGCCTGTCCGCTGCCGCGGGGGCGCTATCAATATATCGTCAAGCCCTGCGATGCAGTTCGTTTGTTTATTTATGGGAGTATTTATGCAAGCATAAACTCCCATAAACAACAAACACCACCATAAGGTGGTGCTTGACTTAATATTGAGCTGTTGATCAGGCTTGAACTGACGACCTCTTCCTTACCAAAGCAAACAATTCTTTTAATATATAACTAATTAAATATAAATTATATACAATGGTTATTAAAAATCATTTACTCCGTCATTTACTCTGTTTTCTTAAGTAATCTATGGATTAGATTTTAGTTAAGATTTATCTTATATATTATATTGATTATCAGGATTATAAATCTATTTTAATGGCTCTGACAGGTACATTGGTTATATACCTGTCGCCACCTCAACGAGTGATATGTGTTCCCCTGTCTGCCTATCAC
>JAFYRB010000014.1 GCA_017559615.1 Alistipes sp.
AGCCTTGATAACCTCCATCATATCGTATGGCTTGTTAGGGTTATCAGGGATAATCTCGTTAAGGATATCCTCCTTACGCGCGATATCATCTGTGCAAGGCTGATCTGGTACAAGAGCTGTGTAGTTCTGTGGCATATATGAGAGAAGGTCGCGGATAAGCTTCAAGCCCTCCTCCTCTGAATCTACTGCGAACTGTGCTACACCCGACTTTGTAGTGTGCATATTAGCACCACCCAACTGCTCCTGAGTTACGTCCTCACCTGTAACGGTCTTAACAACCTTAGGACCTGTAAGGAACATATTCGAAGTCTCACGACGCATAATGATGAAGTCGGTAAGAGCTGGAGAGTAAACAGCACCACCAGCGCAAGGACCGAAGATAGCTGAAATCTGTGGGATAACACCCGAAGCCATTACGTTACGCTGGAAGATATTTGCGTAACCTGCCAAGGCGTTAACACCCTCCTGGATACGTGCGCCACCAGAGTCGTTCAAACCGATACAAGGAGCACCGTTACGAACAGCCATATCCATAACCTTGCAAATCTTGTCTGCCAAAGAGATAGACAAAGAACCTGCTGTTACGGTAAAGTCCTGTGCAAAAACATATACCAAGCGACCAGCGATGGTACCATAACCTGTTACAACGCCATCACCGAATGTGTGCTTCGCGTCCATACCGAAGTCATAGCAACGGTGAGTAACGAACATATCGAACTCCTCGAAGCTACCCTCATCCAACAACATAGCGATACGCTCACGAGCAGTATACTTACCCTTCTCGTGCTGCTTGTCGATAGCCTTCTGGCCACCACCCATACGTGCAGTCTGACGGTTCTCCATCAAACGCTCAATCGCCTTCTGAATTTCGCTCATAATGAAATGATATTTTATTTAATTATTAGTTTTACTGCTTAATTTAGGTTAGTGTTCCCCGCAAGGAGCAAGCCTCGATTATTTGTTCTTGTTCTCGCAAAGCTCTGTCAAGATACCCTGAGTAGACTTTGGGTGAAGGAACGCGATAGTAAGGCCCTCAGCACCCTTACGTGGAGTCTTGTCGATAAGGCGGATACCGTGAGCCTCAGCGTCAGCCAACTGCTCCTCGATATTCTCGCAAGCGAGAGCCATATGGTGGATACCAGCACCCTTAGTCTCGAGGTACTTAGCGATTGTAGACTCTGGAGATGTAGGCTCCAAAAGCTCAATCTTTGTCTGGCCCAACATAAAGAATGCGGTCTTAACCTTCTGGTCAGCTACCTCCTCGATAGCGTAACACTTCAAACCGAGAACGTTCTCCCAATAAGGAATTGCCTCCTCGAGGCTGTTCACTGCGATACCAAGATGCTCAATGTGTGATACTTTCATAGTAGATAAATTTTTATAAAGTTTAGAATAATATTTTTTTGTGTTTGTTTTTCTAATTTTATTACATAAAAATCACCCAAAGATACTCCTTCTTTTTGAAATGGCGAAATATTTTCGACTCTTTTTTTTCAATTCTTACAACTTTTACACTTACCCGCAATAATCGTCACAGAAATTGAGCGCCCGACGCAAAAAAAAGCAAACCGAGAGCTTGGTATTTGGAGAAAAATCGCTACCTTCGCATAGTAAACCTACATCACAGCTACACGTATGCGACTCTTCATAGCCATACTCCTCGGTATTCTCTGCGCCGCGATAGATGTTTCGGCACAGAGCATCCGTCTTGGTGAGCGCATCCCCGAGATAAACGTGACGTCGGAGTATGGAACGAAATTGGAGTATGCCGAGAAGGAGCTGATGACACTAATCTTCATCCATTCGAAGAGTGAGCCTTGCATCGAGGCGGTACAACTTCTCGACCCCTACCTCCACGAGATGATGGACATTGTCCTTGTAACGCCCGAGAGCTCGGAGGAACACGACGCTATTGTTAGCCGTCTTGGCACCAGCGACTTTGCCATCGCCTACGACAACGATAGCAGAACGTACCGTAGTTTCGGCATCAACTATGTCCCCTTTTGCGTCATCTACGACACGCAGCGTAAGCGCATCGAGTGGTTCGGACCGATAGAGCATCTCGGCAATGGCTTTTACTGCAAATAACCGCGAATAACAACCTTAAAACTTCAGATATACTATGTCATACACAAAGATAGAACACTACGAGAAGGAGTACCTCGATGCTCACCACGACAGCGCTCTAAATGTCACCGATGGTGTGGAGAGCCAACCTGTGGTAAACCCATATTTCGTGCGTAAGAAACGCCGTCAGATGACCACCGACGAGTACGTCAAAGGTATCCTCGAGGGCAACATCACTATCCTTGCCCAGGCTATCACACTTATCGAGAGCAACAACCCTACGCATTATGCTCAGGCACAGGAGATTATCGAGAAGTGTCTACCCCACTCTGGCCGCTCGGTACGTATCGGCATTACGGGTGTTCCAGGTGCTGGTAAGTCGAGCTTCATCGAGGCTGTCGGCAATATGGTCACCTCCTACAACCACAAACTCGCCGTTCTTGCTATCGACCCATCGTCGGAGCGTAGCGGAGGCTCTATCCTTGGTGATAAGACACGTATGGAGAGCATCTGCCACAACCCTAATATCTTTGTTCGCCCTTCGCCTTCGGCAGGTTCGTTGGGCGGTGTAGCCCGCAAAACCCGCGAGACTATCGTCCTCTGCGAGGCTGCAGGCTTCGATGTTATCTTCATCGAGACCGTAGGTGTAGGTCAGTCCGAGACCGCCGTACACTCTATGGTTGATATGTTTATGATGCTTCAAATCTCGGGTGCTGGCGATGAGCTTCAGGGTATCAAGCGCGGTATTATGGAGATGGCCGATATGATGGTTATCACGAAGGCCGATGGCGAGAATATCCGCAAGGCGGAGCTTGCCAAGGCGCAGTATCAGGGAGCGTTGATGCTCTTCCCTATGCCCGAGTCGGAGTGGCGTCCAAAGGTCTATACCTGCTCATCGTTGGAGGGCACAGGTCTTGAGGAGGTATGGCAGGGCGTGGAGCAGTATCTGCAGCATATCGAACTCAACGGCTACTTTACGGCAAATCGTAACCGCCAGAATAAGTATTGGATGTACGAAACTATCAACGAGACCTTGAAGTCGAGCTTCTACAACAACCCAGAGATTGAGGCACGTATGGCCGACATCGAGAAGCGCGTATTGGAGGCCAAGTTATCGTCGTTCATCGCCGCAAAGGAACTCCTCGACATCTACTTTAAATAACAAGACCTAATCACATAAAACATAAAGAGATAGCATCTACGGATACTATCTCTTTTCTTTTACGCAAACACCTCTATTATCACACCCTTCTCCCGTTGTAATAACTCATCCACACGTGCCATCATTCTGCGGGATAATACAGGGCATCCGAAACTTCCTACCGTAGCACGTGGCCATATAGGGTATGACGTGGTATGCTCCCAGCCGTGAAGCACCACACATCGTGAGCGGAGGTTGGTGTTCGTCGCATCCAAACCATCAAGACGATAGGCCACACCATAGCGTCCCTCATACCTCTCCGCCACCACAGCACGCCCAAGGCTTGAGAGGTGCGAGCCATCCTCGTTCGAGAACCTCGCGTATGCCGAACGCACGTGCGACATCTCGGAGCCACTGCCGTGACTTACGGGACAGGTGAATATTGGCACCATTCGTGCCATATCCCACGCCACAAACCTACGCCTACCAGAGTGTCGCGAAAGGTATACAAAGAGCGCCACACGTGTGTTATAACCCTCTCTGCGACAATATTCGAGCAACTCCTTGGCACGCTCCGCGACTCTACTCTTTAAGCTCATTCTTCAACTTTGCTAATAGTTGTGGCACTCCCACCGCACCACGCTCCTTGATATGCGTCAGCGGGTTACGAATCATCGCCGTATCGGGATTTCCGGGGTCTACGAGGTAGATAGGCACCTTGCGGTCACGAACATAGTAGACCAACGACGCAGCGGGATATACCGCCAGCGACGTACCCACAACGATAAGAATATCAGCACTTTCTACAATCTTGCACGCCGTATCGAACATCGGCACACTCTCACCAAAAAAGACGATGTGCGGACGTAGCAATGCCCCATCCTCGCCTCGCGCATCGAGTTCCTGCTCCCAACCTTCGTTGATGTCGTAGATAAGCTCAGGGTTACGCTCCGAGCGCAGTTTCATCAGCTCGCCGTGAAGATGCACCACACGCGTAGAGCCAGCCTGCTCGTGGAGGTTATCCACGTTCTGCGTCACGACACACACATCCGCCCACTGCTCCATCTCGGCAATGGCGATATGTCCCGCATTAGGGAGCTTCTCGAGTGACTCCCTACGTCGCATATTGTAAAACTCGATAACCTGCTGACGGTTATTACGCAGTGCCTCAGGCGTGCAGACATCCTCGATGCGGTAATTCGCCCAAAGACCATCCGAGTCACGGAACGTCGAGATACCACTATCGGCACTCACTCCCGCACCCGTAAAAACTACTATTCGCTTCTTCATAGCTTGCATATTTAACAGACCAAAGTTACAAAAAAATCATAGAAAACCTTCGATGTAGTGCGTTTTTTGTGCTATGAGGTTGGTACTTTTGGCTAAAAGCACTACCTTTGCCGCAAATTAATATATTGTTTAGATGAAGACATCACTCAAAGACCTCAGCCTCAAGGCTGTTAAGAACCTCGGATTGTGGATTATCATCGCGATGGCTATCGGCGTTGTCGTAGGTATCGTTATGGGCCCCGAGGCCTCAATGTTCAAGCCACTTGGCGACCTTTTCATCCAGCTCATTAAGATGCTCGTAGTACCTCTCGTATTGGTATCTATCATCAGCGGTGCTGCGGCACTTGGCGAGACAAAGTCGGCTGGCAAGATTGGTTTTATAAGCATCGGCTTTATGTTGGTGACAACGGCTATATCTATCATCGTAGCGTTGGCACTTGGCGAGATGTTCCAGCCAGGAGCCTCTATCGACCAGTCTACCGTTACATCACTTGCCGAGGGATATAATGCCGTTGAGCAGAGCGCACCACAGCCTATGGGCTTCTGGGATACGGTTATCGGTATGATTCCTGCCAACCCTATCGCAGCACTCACCGAGGGCAACATCCTTCAAATCATCATCTTCGGACTCTTCTTTGGCTTCGGAGTTTCGGCTCTCGAGCGTGAGAAGCGCACCAAGATTTCAAATGGCTTGAATATGATTCTCGATGCACTTATCTGGTGCATTGGCAAGGTTATGCTCGTAGCGCCATTTGGTGTATTTGGCCTTATCGCCGACGCAACAGGAACTTTCGGTTTCGAGATTTTGCTTCAGGTGGCAAACGTACTATGGATTGACATCATCGCCATCGCTATCATCGGCCTTGGCCTCTACCCTATGTGCGTATCGCTCTTCTCTCGCGTGAAGCTCAAGGATTACTTCCGCGCTATGGTTAAGCCACAGATTGTGTCATTCTCGACCGCATCATCGTTGGCTACACTCCCTGTAAATATGAACGCGTGTGACGAGATGGGTATCTCGAAGCAGACTTCAGGCTTCGTACTTCCACTCGGTGCTACTATCAATATGGCGGGTAACGCTATCTATTACGCTCTGCTTGCCACCTTCTTTGCACAGTTCTACGGCATCGACCTTCAGATGGCCGACTACGTATCTATCACTATCGTATGTACTCTCGGTGCTATTGGTCAGGCTGGTGTTCCAGGTCCTACGCTCCTTGCGGCAGCAGTCCTCGTAGCAGCGGGTATTCCTCTTGAGGGCCTTCCACTCTTCTACGCCCTCGACCGAATCTTCGATATGATGCGTACTACGCTCAATATTACGGGTGATGCTGCGTGTGCCGCAGTTGTAGACCGCTTCGTGAAGGAGGAGACTGCTCAGACTGAAGAGCAACAGGCATAACACACAACACTCATAGAGTATAAAAACACCGACCATTATGCGAGTCGGTGTTTTTTTGTGTGGTATGGAGTTTGCTCTACGAAGGGTAAAACCTTTGCCTTATGAAACGAATAACTATTCTATTTGTAACTCTCCTTATCGCGCTTATTGGCGTAACTGTAACCATTGATGCGCAGGAGGACACAAAGAAAACACGTGAGAAGCAGCACTCCGCAAATCAGGAGGCTCGACAGCAACATCGTGCCGAGCGCCTGGCCGCCTACCAGAAACATATCGACTCCTTGGTTATGTCGCACAACTTCAGGTTTCTGCCACAGACTATGCAGCAGCTCCCCGCGGGCATAATGCGCAACCTCACAAACCCCGCATACGAGGTTATGGTGCAGAGCGGCGAGGTGGATGTCTGCATCCCCTTCCTCAAGGGCTACACACCACCTTACTACCCCGTTGTCTTCAACTACGTCTTGCCACAAGTATCGGGATATACAGCCGAGCAGACCTCCGATGGTTGGAACGTAACCTTCTCCACGACACTCTTCTCCTCCACCGACTATACCTTCAACCTCGAGATATACTCCCACTATGGAGGTGCGATGCTCACCATAAGTTCGCCCTTCTACAACTCGGTGCAGTACACGGGAAACATAATGGGTATATAACGTAAAAAAGAGTTAGGCATCATCAACCTAACTCTTTCCTTATTTATTTAGTATCTCCTTGAGATATTGTCCCGTATAACTTGCCTCCGAGTTTGCTATATCCCTCGGTGTACCCTCCGCAACGACCATACCGCCGCCGCTACCACCCTCAGGGCCCATATCTATAATCCAATCGGCAACCTTTATAACGTCCAAGTTATGCTCTATGACTATCGCCGTATTTCCGCAATCCACAAGGCGATTGATAACGCCTAACAACTGGCGGATATCCTCGAAATGGAGTCCTGTTGTTGGCTCATCAAGGATATAGAGCGTACGTCCCGTCTCGCGCTTCGAGAGTTCGGTAGCGAGTTTTATACGTTGCGACTCACCACCCGAGAGCGTTGTACAAGGCTGGCCAAGAGTGAGATATCCAAGTCCCACCTCCTGAATAGCACGTAACTTCTGGTATATAGCAGGGATATGCTCGAAGAATTCAACAGCCATATTTATGGTCATATTAAGCACATCGTTGATACTCTTACCCTTATACTTCACCTCCAGCGTCTCGCGGTTATAGCGATTTCCGCCACACGCCCTACACTTAACGTAGACATCGGGCAAGAAGTTCATCTCAATGGTCTGAAATCCCGCACCTCGACACTCCTCGCAGCGACCACCCTTGACGTTAAACGAGAATCGTCCCGCCTTATAGCCACGTATCTGCGCATCGGGAGTCATCTCAAAGAGCTTACGAATATCGGCAAATACGTTGGTATATGTTGCGGGGTTGCTTCGTGGCGTGCGGCCAATAGGCGACTGGTCGACAACCACCAACTTATCAATATTCTCCAAGCCCTCGATAGCCTCATACTTCAGCGGCTGGTCGTAGGAGCGATACAAGTGTCGCGAAAGGATAGGTCGTAGCGTGCCATTTATCAGCGACGACTTTCCCGAACCCGACACACCCGTAATACATACGAACTTGCCAAGCGGAATGCTAACATCCACACCCTTAAGGTTATGTCCCGCAGCACCGCGTATCGTAAGCACTGCACCATTACCCTCACGCAACTTCTCTGGTATCTCGATGCGACGGCGCCCCGTTAGGTAGTCTGCCGTAATACTATCGCTATTGCAGATATCCTCATACGTTCCCGCAGCGACAATCTTACCACCACGGCGACCGGCCATAGGGCCTACGTCAACGATATAATCTGCCGAGCGCATCATATCCTCGTCGTGCTCCACAACCACCACCGAGTTACCAGCATCACGAAGACTCTTGAGGCTATCTATCAGTTTGCGGTTGTCACGCTGATGCAGACCAATACTTGGCTCATCAAGGATATAGAGTACGTTCACGAGCTTCGAGCCAATCTGCGTTGCAAGACGTATGCGCTGCGCCTCACCACCCGATATCGTACGTGAAGCACGCGACAACGAGAGGTATCCCAAACCTACATCTACGAGGAATCCCGTACGCTCACGAATCTCCTTTATGATATCACGTGCAATGGTCCTCTCCTTATCGTTAAGCACCTCCTCCACGCCTGCTATCCACGCCTGAAACTCAAGGATAGACATTGCCGACACCTCGGCGATATTCTTATCTCCAATGCGGAAGTGCAACGCCTCATCCTTCAACCTCGAGCCACCACACTTCGGGCAACTCTCCATAACGAGGAACTGCTCACGCCACTTCTCACCACGCTTCGACTCCTCATCGACGTTACGCATAAGCCACTCCGAGAGTCCCATCCACTGGCACATTGTATTGCCACTGCCATACGAGAACTCCGAAGCGTTGATAGTCATAGGCTCAGCATCGCCATAGAGAATCACATTCATAGCCTCGGTAGAGAGCGTATCCACAGGGTCGTCGAGCGTAAAGTCGTGACGCTTACCCAGCACCTCCAACATCGCAAAGAGCATATTGTTACGGTGTTTACCCAGCGGCTCAATACCTCCCTCACGCAGCGACAACGTACCATCGGGGGCAATCTTACGGATATCAAAGACCGCACGCTCACCCAAGCCATTACACTCGGGACAAGCACCCTTTGGCGAGTTAAACGAGAAGGTATGTGGCTGTGGCTCCTCGAAGGCCTCGCCCGTAGTAGGACACATCAGGTTTCGAGAGTAGTAACGCACACCCTCGGTAGCATAGTCGTAGAGCATCATCGTACCCTTACCCTGACGCATCGCCTCACCCAGCGATGTCATCATACGCTCACGGTGTTCATTACCCACCACAAGGCGGTCAACAACCAAATCAATCGTATGAATCTTATATCGGTCGAGCTTCATACCTGGCGAAATCTCGCGTATCTCACCATCAATACGGGCATAGATATATCCCTTACGCGACATCGTCTCGAAGAGTTCCCTATAATGTCCCTTACGTCCCTTAACCACAGGGGCAAGGAACGCCACACGACGGCCATCGAAGCCCTCTATCATAAGATTGCATATCTGCTCGTCGCTATAACGCACCATAAGTTCACCCGTATATGGTGAGTAGGCACGCGACGCACGAGCATACAACAATCTGAGGAAGTCGTTAATCTCGGTTACAGTACCCACCGTCGAACGTGGGTTTTTATTTGTTGTCTTCTGCTCGATAGCCACAACGGGGCTAAGGCCTGTAATATGGTCTACGTCAGGGCGTTCCATATTTCCCACGAACTGACGAGCATAGGCCGACAGAGTCTCCATATATCGGCGCTGGCCCTCGGCATAGATGGTATCGAAAGCCAACGACGACTTACCCGAACCCGAGAGTCCAGTTACCACGACGAGCGCATCACGAGGTATCGTAACATCCACATTCTTAAGATTGTGAACCCTCGCGCCTATAACCTCTATCTGCTTCTTTGCCATAGCCTACTACAACAGATGCGACAACAATGTCTGGAGCGAAATCCACCCCATCAAGTCTATAAAGAATACAACGATAATAAACAACGTAAACCAACGCACGAACTTTACACCCCAGTTCATCGCCCAATGCGATGCCATCACCGCACCCACGATATTTCCTGCGCCGTGCAATAAGCCCGCCATCCACTCCACCTGACCATTATAGATAAACACCGCGAGGGCGAATGGCGTAGAGAGGAAGATTACAAAACCCTTGATGACGTTCGCCGTAACGATATCCAAATCCATAGACCATATCGTGATTGCGAGAATCAAGAATCCAAGACCGATATAGATATATCCGCCATAGAAGCCGATGATGAAGAACCAAATGTAGTGCCACCAACGGATATTCAGGCCGTGACCTCCCGTTACTTGCTGCTTATCCTTTCCCAAAATAAGGTAGATGAGGATTATGGCAAGCACCACACTGAGACATATCTTGAATACCGACTCACTAACCTCGGTAGCCACCATAGCACCGAAGATATTACCCACGATAGCAGGGATGGACAACAACAAGCCACTCTTTACGTGAAGCATACCCTTACGTAGGAACGAGATTGTAGCCGAGAGATTCTGCAACAACACAGCAATACGGTTGGTACCATTGGCAATACCAATTGGCATACCCATAGCCATAAACAGCGACATCGTAATCACCGAGCCACCACCACCAAGAGTATTGATTATACCCACAATTACTCCCGAAACAAGGAGCAATACTATCTCGTTAACGCTCATATCCTCAATATTTTATATTATTTCAAACTCATCGGCATCCACCGCCACATTAAATTTCTCCTTGAATCGTTGCAAAGCCTCTACATCCAACTCCGCAACCGCAACGCCATCCGTAGCACCCATATCCACCACCTCTCGACCGCAGTAGTCCACAACCGCCGAGTCGCCAACATACTCCAACTCTGGCTCACTGCCAATACGGTTAACACCTACGACATAGGCCTGATTCTCGATAGCCCTGGCACGAAGCAACGTGCGCCACACCTCTCTACGTGGCTTGGGCCATAGGGCAACATAGAGTATCGCATCGTAGTCGCCACGCTGACGGCTCCACACCGGAAAGCGCAAATCGTAACACACCTCCAACAAATATCTCACACCGCGCCACTCTACAACCTTACGCTCCGCACCCGCCCTATATCGCAGATGCTCGCCACCAACCGAAAATAGATGTCTTTTGTCGTACCACTCCACACCGCCATCAGGCTTCACGAAGTACATACGATTAAAGTACTCCTTACCCTCCTTCACCGACACCGAGCCTACGATAGCAGAATTCATACGCTCTGCCATACGTTGCATCCATCGCAGCGTCGTGCCATCATCCGCAACACCCTTTGGGTCGGTCACAAAGCCCGTCTGAAACATCTCCGACAGCACAACGACATCCGCCTCCACGCCCTCGAGCATACGCTCCAAGTGTGCAAGGTTTGCCTCCACATCACACCACGCAATATCGCGCTGCACTATCGCCACTCGTTGTTTCATCGCTTTGTCGCTATATAGAAGAGGTCGAAGCACCTCTGGTGAACATCTACAATCTTATAGTTTTCCATCTTAATACCCTCCGTAAGGCTCTTATTCGCACTATGGAGCTTACGGCGGTTAAGACGATTCATAATATCGTAAGGAATCTGCAACAGCCAGCGTGGCAACCACCACTGCATACGCAACACATCGAAGCGCATAATACGATGCACCGACTCCCTATTCTTCTCGTAATACTCCCACACTCGCTCATCACCCTCCACGCCACGAGCCTCAACCTCTGCAAATGGAGCAAGCAGAGCACTAAACTCCGACGGTGTATACTCCCTCACGTGCCAGGGGTTACGCGTAAGCGACATTGGTTTATTAGGCGTGCTTACGATAAACTTTCCGCCAGGCTTTAGCACTCTATGTACCTCTGCCACAAAGGCCTTATCGCGACGAATATGCTCTATAACCTGAAACGACACCACGTAATCGAACGACGCATCCGCAAAGGGCAATGGTGGCACCTTCGCCTCCACAAACTCCACATTTGCGGGCAGCACACCCAACTCCTCGGAGCGGATTTTGTCTATTGTCGTAAATCGCTCAGCAGAGGGAGCCACTATCTCTGCGCCATAGCCCGTACCTGTGCCAATCTCAAGGACTCGTCCCGAGACTATACGCGAAGCCTCGACGTATGCCAAGCGCGAACGCTGGAATACGTAGTTATCGCTCGCCTCGCGCGATACTCTCTCTGCGGTTTTAAGTGCCATTTGTAGGTTACTTTACTACCTCGATGCCATACTCTGTCTGGCGCACCTTGCCCTGCTTTAGGAGCATACCCAACGCACGCTTAAAGACCTTCTTGCTCATACCCGTAAGGCGTGCCACATCCTGTGGGTCACTCTTATCGTTCACGCCAAGCACACCACCGTGAGCCTTAAGCATAGCCTCGAGTTTCACAACCGAGGTCTCCACCTCCGCCAAGCCTGTCTGCTGAAGGCTAACGTCGATACGCAAATCCTCGGTAATCTTACGAATCCAGCCCTTGCAACGGTCGCCAATGCGAATAGGACGGAAGAGCTGATTCTTATATATCATACCCCAATGGCGATTGTTAAGCACCACGCGATAACCAATCGGAGTCTCGTATGCCACAAACACATCGACCTCATCGTTGACCTTTACGGTGAGAGTCTCGTCGTTGTAGACAAAAGGCTTAATCTTGTTTGTCGCCACGCAACGTCCTGTACGCTCATCAACATACATATAGACTACGGTCTTCTGTCCCGCTACGACACCCCCCTGCTGGTTACGATTAGGCAAGAAGAGATGCTTACCCGAGAGTCCCCAGTCGAGAAACGCGCCGTGAATACTCTTATCTACAACCTTAAGTGCAGCGACCTCACCTACCTTGATAAGTGGCTTCTCGGTCGAGGCTACAAGACGATCTTCCGAGTCGTGATATACGAAGACCTCCACCTCATCGCCCTCCTTCATATCGAGGCGTGTAAAGCGGTTGGGAAGCAACACCTCATTTCCCTCATCATCCTTAAGGTAGAGTCCGAAATCCGAGATTCGGCTTACGCTCAATATCTGTATCTCTCCTGTTCTCATAACAAAGCAAAAGTTTATGGTAAACCAATATATAATCTAAATCGTGTAAAGATAGTAATTTTCTGGCAGAATACAAAATTCCGCCCCATTATTAGCCCTTCGAGCCGATAAGTTTGCCGCGCGCAGCACAAAAAAAATAGGCCGCGTGGTAACCACACAGCCCAATGTATCGAGGCGAAAAAATCCCTCTATAACGAACAAAGATATTACTTCTTTGCCTCAGCTACAGACGCAGCACGGAACTCCTTCAAGAGCTTTGAAAGCTCCAACGCAGCCTTACGAGCGCGAGTACCAGCAGCCTTATTATTCTTCTCAACCTGCAAAGCAGCGTTTGTTGCAAATGCCTCATACTGGGCAGCAATGTTCTCAACTAAAGTCTTCATATTTATAAATTTTTTAAGGTTTTTCGCTTTGCAAAGTTATAAAATATTTTTATTCTGCAAATATTTACCCCTATTTTTTTTCGTTATAACATCGTGATTTACCGATAAATCTACCAATATTACATACTCCAAACACAAAAATCAACACCCGCGCCCGCTATCATAAATATGCCATACAAAAGAGCCTGCCCAACGATTTTCCACATTAGACAGGCTCTTGTTACAATTTCTCACCGCCGCGCACGATAACTATTTCATACGCAACTCATATGCCCAACTCTCGTCACCATTTAATTGTTTTCCCACATAAACTAATTCTGATTCCACTCCATCAATCCAAACCTCACACAGATCGTCGTCGTATTTATGTTTATGAGCTTCTCCGCGACCAACTACATTCCATTCACAATCGCGATACTTAATCGTAACTGTCTTTTCTTTTCCCCACGATACCGACCACGAAAATCTTGCCATACTAGTCTCTCCAGACCAGAGTATATCTGAAAATACATCCGCCACTATGCCATAATCAATTTCTTCGCTATATATAGATATATACGCTCTACCCATTGGCTGTACATCGAACACATAACCCTCACACTCAACAGTAAGAGCATCCAAATCTACAACATCTTTTGCTAAGATATTATTTCCCTCCGCATCCAAAATCACATAAAAGAATCCGTAAAAACGCTGAGGCATACAATCATCAATCTCCCCTTTCTTATCACAAGACACCAAGTATGAACACAATATCAAGACTAACAAAATATACTTTTTCATAACAATATAATTTAAAACAAGTTAATAATTATCAGTTATAGAACGGCACCTAATAAGGTTTGCTACAAAATTACAAAAAAATAATTAAATTGCACAAGTTTTTAGTCAATTATTTTCACTACAACTGACTGATTTCTCAATATTAACACCCCAATTACCCAACACTAAGCCCCATAACCACGCAAAATCCCCATTTATAGGGATTGCACCACGTGGCATAATTTCGTATCTTTGTCCAAAGAATATTAAAGATTGAGTATAGAATGCGCTTAAGCGAACTTAAAACAGGAGATACTGCCGTCGTAGTCAAGGTGTTAGGCTATGGCGGATTCCGACGTCGTATTATGGAGATGGGATTTGTGCGCGGTCAGGAGGTTACCGTAATCCTCGATGCACCGCTCAAAGACCCTATCGAATATCATATTATGGGCTACGATATCTCGCTTCGACGCAAGGAGGCAGAGATGATTGTGGTGATGACACGCGAGGAGGCATCTAAAATCTCCGAGATAGAGTCATCGACACTCATAGATAGCAAGGAGATTCTTGTCGAGGCGGCACGCAATAGACACCAACACCTCAGCGTGGCACTTGTCGGAAACCCAAACTCGGGCAAGACATCGCTCTTCAACACCCTCTCGGGCAGCAGCGAGCACGTAGGAAATTATAGTGGCGTGACGGTAGATGCCAAGCGCGGCACACTGCAATACAAGGGTTACACCATCGAGATTACCGACCTTCCAGGCACCTATGCCCTCTCGGCATACTCACCCGAGGAGGTCTACGTACGCCGACATATCGTCGAGAATACGCCCGACGTAATCATTAACACCGTCGTTGCATCGAACCTCGAGCGCAACCTCTACCTCACCACCGAGCTTATCGACATAAGCCCAAAGATGGTCATAGCACTAAATATGTACGACGAGTTGGAGCGTAGCGGTGCCACCTTCAACCACGAGGCTCTGGGAGAGATGATTGGCGTGCCGATTATCCCCGTTGTAGCACCAACGTCGCGCGGCATCGAGGAGCTTCTTGACGCTGTAATTGCCGTCTACGAGAATCGCGACCCTCGCGTGCGACATATTCACATTGGCTACGGCTCGGTTATCGAGGAGCAACTCGAGGCGCTAAATAGCGATATGCGTGAGCATCGTGATGAACTCATAGCGCACTTCCCACCGCGCTACTACGCCCTTAAACTTATCGAGGGCGATAAGGAGATTACCTCGCTCTTAGACTCTGCACCCCACGCCAAGCGCTGGCGAAAGATGGCAGACCGCGCACGAGTAAACATCGAGGACTCCCTCGGCGAGGATATCGAGACGGCACTTGCCAACCAGAAGTACGGCTTTATATCGGGAGCATTGAAGGAGACCTACACCGCCTCGGAGCGCAAGCGTAACACCCTGGGCGACAAGCTCGATGCTATTGTTACGCACCGCATCTGGGGCTTCCCAATCTTCTTTGCTCTGATGTGGTTTATGTTCCACTGCACCTTCAGCCTCGGCGCCTACCCACAGGAGTGGATTGATATGGGTGTGGAGTGGCTCTATAACGCGGTGCGCGGTATGATGAGCGATGGTGCGTTGCGCGATATGCTCACCGATGGTGTTATCAGTGGCGTAGGTAGCGTATTGGTCTTCCTGCCCAATATTATGATTCTCTACCTCTTCATCTCGTTGTTGGAGGATTCGGGATACTTGGCACGTGCAGCATTTATTATGGATAAGGTTATGCACCATATGGGTGTTCACGGCAAGTCGTTCATACCTATGGTTATGGGCTTCGGCTGTAACGTCCCTGCGGTTATGGCGTGTAGAACCATCGAGTGCACCACATCGCGTATCATAACCATTATGGTTGTGCCATTTATGTCGTGCAGCGCGCGTCTACCAATATATATGATGATTGTCGGCACCTTCTTCCCTGAGTATGCAGGCACTACGCTCTTCTTGCTCTATGTCGGAGGTATGATTATGGCCGTAATCACCGCACGCCTGATGCGTAGGTTTATGTTCCGCGAGCAGGAGGCGCCATTTGTTATGGAGCTTTCACCATACCGCATCCCTACCGCGGCAACTACCCTACACCATATGTGGACGAAGTGTGCGCAGTACCTCAAGAAGATGGGTGGCTTGATTCTCATAGCATCCATCGTGGTATGGCTATTAAGCTACTACCCTCGCCCACAATATAACAGCAACGATAAGGAGGCTCCAAACTATGAGCTATCCTATATGGGACACATAGGTCAGTTCTGCGCCCCTGTGTTTGCACCTATGGATATGGAGTGGCAGGCTACTATTGCCCTTATCTCAGGCATCCCAGCAAAGGAGATTGTGGTAAGCACGATGAATGTCCTCTATGCACACCCCAACGACGTAGAAGCGGAGAGCGACGAAGAGCTTTCAGCATCGGCAAAGGGACGTATCTCGGATAGTATGTCCATCCCTACGGCTGTAGCATTCCTCATCTTCTCGTTGTTGTATCTACCTTGTATTGCGACGATTGCAGCCATAGGCTCGGAACTTAACTGGAAGTGGGCCGTAGGCTCGGCACTCTACAACACCGCCATAGCGTGGATAGTGGCGTGGATAGGCTTCATCATAACCTCGCTAATAATATAACGGGTATGACGTGGCAAGATTGGAGCGTTGCGGCAATAGCCGTTGTAGTGGCTATCGTTCTTGTGCGACGCGTATGGCGATTTGTGGTTTGTGGCGACACATCCTCAACCTGCGAGGGTTGCAACAAGGAGTGTAGCCACCGCAAGAAGAGGTAAAAAAGAAGAGAGCCTTCCACCGCAGGGAGGCTCTCGTTATTATCTCTATTTTCTATTAAATAGTTTATACATACGCTTTCCGTATTCCAAACTCTTCGTCTGACGCTCCGAGGTATTGACATCCCACTCGTGGTGGCAAAGCGGACACTGGTGACGCTCCGTAATGTGATGAGTCCACGATAGTTCCGTGTACTTCACGTGCCGCCACTTGGTTGCCACGCTACTTACAAGAGTCTTACGGCCGTGCTTATCCACCTTATAGGTATCTCTATACTCCGTAGCAACATCCTTATCAATATCCTCGTGGTGAATATTATCATCATTCTCACGTGTCCACACAATGATTGAATTCATATATCGCTTACACTTCGGGCAATAGATCTCCTTGCGGTCAATGATATAGAACATCACCGCTACAAAGGCCGCTGCGAGTGCCAAAATCATCGTAACAAACGTAGAGTCCACGCTGATATAAAACCACACGTACAAGCCTCCAATACCTAAAAACAAGAGGTCATAGATTCCTGCTACCAAGCCCTGTATTCGACCATAGAAGGGGATAAAGAAGAGAGGATAGAGCATAATATGGCAACACATCTGGATAGCGATAACACCCCACCAATGTGTCGTCTCCTGACCAAATGCCATAAGGAGTAACGCCGCTATACCATAATAGATATTAAACTCCAAATCGACAGATGTCCTACGGTTGCGCGCCGCACGTCGAAAGGCAAAGAAGCAGATGATCGCCAGCACCATAGAGTAGCAACAGAGGATAAATACCACTCTGCTGAACACCATAGAATCTGACATTCCCTCGGTATTCTCTACAACAAAATTCTCTATTTTCGCAAAGAACGAGTCTGCACCCTCTGTGAAGTTCTCAATCTTTGCCTGAATCTCCGCCTCGTTATCATTAAAATAGTTGACAAGAGTGTCCGACGTAGCACCCCAATAGACAAAACCCGCTATCAGGAGCCACCATATGAGTCTCTTCATATATTATATAGATTACTTTGCCTGCTCCTCCTCGCGGCGCTTGTCGTTCTTGCGCATTAACTTACGGATTGCCGAAGCAAGATTCTGCGGATCGATGTTACGCTTAATCGCCGAGGCGTGAGCCAACGATATCTGGCCTGTCTCCTCCGAAACGGCGATGATGATAGCATCCGAAACCTCACTCATACCGAGTGCTGCGCGGTGACGCATACCATACGACTTTGGAACCTCCTGCTGTGTAGAGGGGAGTACACACTTTGCTGCTACAACACGGCTGCCGTGGATAACCATAGCACCATCGTGAAGCGGAGCATTCTTGAAGAATACATTCTCGATAAGCGGTGTTGAGACCTTGGCATCAATAGCGATACCACTCTCCTCGATAACGCTCAAGTCGCTCGACTGCTTTAGGATAATCAGCGCGCCAACCTTCTCGGCACCCATCTCTTGACACGCCAAAACGATAGGATCGAGGTCGAAATCCGATTCCTGACGGCGGTGACGTAGGTTGAAGATACGCGAGAGCCACTCGAAACGCTCACGCTGGCGGCCGATAACCTGAAGGAAGTGACGTATCTCGGGTTGGAAGATGATAAGGATAGCGATGACACCGACCGAGATAATCTGTCCCAAGATTGTAGAGAACAAGACCAAGTTGAAGGTCTTGACAAGGAGCCACACGAGGTAGATTATGAAGATACCCATAATGATATATGGCGCCGAAGTGCCACGCATCGCGCGATAGACTCCATAGAGCAGCGATGCCACCAACACGATATCGATTACGTCAACAAACGTAAAAGGTATAAATCCCATCATCTTTTGATGCTTTTATTTAAATCACGAATTAATGCAACAAAAGTAATAAAAAAATTGCCGATAAGCAAACGCAAATCGGCAAAATTATAACTTTGTTATAACGCTTACTCCAAAGTACCCGCAGCGTAAAGCTCGTCAACCTGCTTAAGTACGAGGTCAGAGATGTTGAGTGTAGGGTCAGCATCAACAACCGATACTGCGTTGATAATCATCTTATAACGACGGTCAGCATTGATAGTGTTGATAGCCTGACGTGCAAGTTCCTGGAAGCGGTTCATAAGTACCACCTGCTCCTCGGCAAGTGCCTGCTCCTCGGTCTGAAGTGTAGCACCCTCGCTCTGAACAGTTGTCTGAAGCGCAGTCATACGATTCTGAATAGACTCACCCTTCTTCTGCAACTCTGTCTGACGCTCCTGTGCCTTTAGAGAGGTGATAAGACCCTTCTCATAATCCTGCTGAAGCTTAAGCGCATCGTTCTGAAGCTTATTGTACTCATTAGCAAGGTTCTGCTCCTTCTTTGCCCAGCCCTCCTGTGCAGCAGCTGCACGTGTCTGGAAATCCTGCATCTTTGTCTCCAAAGCCTTACCCTCTGCAGCATAAAGCTTGCTAGCAGACATAATATAGTCAAGGTCAATGAAAACCACATCACCGCTCTCAACACACTCCACGGTGCGCACCTCGGTGCTATCGCTTGCTGTTGCCGACTCCTCAACGCTCTTTGTTGCAGTTGCGCAAGAGCTTACCATTGCCGACAACGCCAAGATAAACAAAAGACTCTTTTTCATAATTTTTATACTTCGTTTTAGTTAATTTTCAGGTTTCGAAACACAAAGGTAAGAAAATTTATTTACTTTTGTAGAAAATTTAGAATATTTTTCTCTTAACGACAAATATTATGTACGAATATATCACAGGTCAGGTCACCGAGGCTACACCAACCTACGCCGTTATCGAGGCTGCGGGTGTTGGATATTTCATCCACATCTCGCTCAAGACCTACTCCGATATCGAGGCTTCGCAGCAGGCGCGCCTCTACACCCACTTCATCGTGCGTGAGGACCAGCAGACACTCTTCGGCTTCTCAACGAAGTTGGAGCGTGAGCTTTTCCGCCAGCTCATCAGCGTCTCGGGCGTTGGTGGCAACACCGCGCGTATGATACTCTCGACCTACTCCTCGCACGAACTTCAGAACATCATCGCTACGGAGAATGCCGTACTTCTCAAGAACGTTAAAGGCTTGGGACTCAAGACCGCACAGAAGATTATCGTGGAGCTTTCGGGCAAGATGCTCGAGTTGGGAGCATCGGATATGATGACACCAAACATCAAGAGCGTAACGGGTGCTAACAACGAGGTCTACAACGAGGCTTTGGCAGCATTGACGATGCTCGGTTTCCAGAAGACTGCATCCGAGAAGGCTCTCAAGGCAATCTTCCAGGAGTCGCCAAGCATCGCCGTAGAGGAGGCTATACGTGCAGCTTTGAAGCGTCTATAAAGCGAGTTTTCAACAAAATTTCCTTTATTACAAAATATTTACTATCTTTGTGCGATATATATATGTGTATGAAAGGAGTTCGTAACATACTTCGCCCTATGGTTATGCTGGCATCGTTGCTCGGCATAGCACTCTGTTTTGTGGCTTGCAAAAACGAGACCGACACAACGCTCAATCAGCAACAGAAGAGCATTGAGAATTATCTACGAAGTTCACATAGCCCTCGTCTTGTGGAGGAGAGCGAGGTGGGCGATGCTATGTCGGACAACCCACCCTTCTACACCCGCTGGGATATGGATATCTATCGTTACATCGCAACCTACTACGATTTAGACCGAGACAAGTGGCCAGAGATTGTGAACGGTACGACTTTCGATATGACATACTCGGCATATATCTTCAAGAGTAGCGCCCCTACCTTCACAGACCTTTTTGCTACTAACGATGCCGAGAATCTCCAGAAGCTCCAGGATGCGGGACTAAACACCTCGTATGAGTGGAGTTCGGAACCTATGCGCATCACGTTGGGCAAGGGCGAGCTTTTAAGCAGTTTGGAGACCGCACTCGAGGGTTGCCGCGAGGGTGACGAGGTGGAGATATACCTCACCTATCCAGAGGCCTATGGCAATAAGTACATCGGCAAGGTGCCAAGCAAATCGTCACAGATGTGGGTAATAAAGATTGACAAAGTCATAAAGTAAACATTTGAATATGAGATATATATACAACATAGCCGCACTACTTATCACGCTTCTATGCGCTGTTTCGTGCATCGAGGAGCCAAATATGACAATCGAGGAGATTGAGCGCCGCTCACTCCGTGAGTGGATAACCGAGTACCACCCCGAGCTTTTGAATAACTATCAGGAGGAGGGCGAGTATTATGTCGAGGTTTTGGATGAGGGTGTGATGGACTCTGTGACCGTTACAGGTAAGGATGTATGGGTATGGTACGACTTTACAAGCCGCAGCCTTCAGGGCAACCTTCTTGAGACTCGTAACGTAGATATCGCAACGCAGATTAACACCTACAACAAGCACACGCACTACGTTCCAGCATACCGCTTCAGTGGCAAGGATAGCCACACGCTGATGGAGGGAACATATCTCGCGACGTTCAACAAACTAAAGATTGGCGACACGGAGTTCGAGGTGCGCTATGGCACAAAACTACGCCTTTACCTTCCATCGTCGGTTGTTGGTGATTCGAAGACCAATGATGGTGGTTACGAGGGTGAGTTCGCTATCGACAGCAACAAACCTATGATTGTCGATATGACCATCTATGGTCACGTTGGCAACCCTGTGGCCTATGAGGGTGAGCGCGTTACGGCATTTGCTAATGTAAATGGCGGTGTCTGCAACGAGCATCGCGCCGAGAAGGAAGAGGAGGAGAAAGAGACCAAGCGAGTACGCCGCAGCACAACACGCACCGAGGGCGAAGAGGATAAAGAGGAGGAAGTTGACACTCGCCCATTGGAGTTCTTCGATGGTCGCTGGCACTTGCCAAATGACACTCTCGAGCATCTCTTGGTTAACTACACCTACACTCCAGAGAAATCCTTCGACTTTAAGAACTCGCTCGGTCTTGACACGTTGAAATATCCTGAGGAGAATATCTATACCAAAGGTAATGTATACGCCAATGCCAACCTCGATAGCCGCATCAACGAGGCTCTTATCAAGCGCTTTGGCAAGGGCATCTCGGGCGACGAGGAGATTCTCGATGCCGACTCTATCCATACAAACGCTACGGCAAAGGTGTGGTACATAGGTCGCTTCCTCGATGGTTTCATCTTCGATACGAATATCGACGAGGTAACAGAGATTCTCTACGGCGAGGTTAAGAATAAGGGCGAGGCGCTTACGTTCCAGACCAAGGATCCTGTCGAGGAGAACGATTATATCTTGGCGTGGGAGTATGCCCTACCAACGCTTCGTCTTGGTCAGTGGGCCGCTATCGTTACAGTTTCGACCTACGGCTACGGCATCTCGGGTAAGATTGGCTCACACACCTCAACAACCACAACTGATGGTACGTACGATTATGCGAGCTACTATAACTATATGAACTATATGAACAACTACTACGGTGGTTACTATGGTTATGGTAATATGTATAACCAAGGCTATTATGGCTACAACCCATACTACTACGGCTATACACCACAGGTTACAACCACAACGGTCACAACCACATCAGCCGAGATTCCAGCCTTCTCACCACTCCTCTTCCAGGTATTTGTTGAAAAGGAGTAAAACTTAAAGAGCAAAAAGAGTAGGCTGCGCGGTCTACTCTTTTTTTTGTTTGGTTGCGACTACCCTACCTCCTAAAAATAAAACCCTCCACAGCATTGTGGAGGGTTTGTTGTTTGTTATATA
>JAFYRB010000015.1 GCA_017559615.1 Alistipes sp.
CCAAATCTAACCACTTCTAACATTAAATAACAATACCTCTCCCGAAGGTCTTTCCCTATCTTCCCTATCCTCCCTAAACTCCTTAACCTCCCTACTCTCCAACCCCCCCCAAAAAAAAAAGAGCGTTCCACGTGGAACACTCCTCTTTTATTACATTATTTCAGTACCCTATCTACCAAATTTCACCAACAACACGTTGATATCCGCGGGCGACACTCCAGGAATTCTACTTGCCTGACCTATCGTCGTAGGCCTTATTCTCGACAGCTTCTGGCGTGCCTCAATAGTCAGCGACTGCAACGCCCCGTAGTCAAACTCCGCAGGGATGACGATACTCTCCAGCCTATGCATCTTATCGGCGTAGTACTTCTCCCTCTCGATATAGCCGCGATACTTAATCTGTATCTCTGCTTGCTCCAGCACCTCCTTCGAGAGCTCCTCCTCGGCGATATACTTCTCCAGACGTTTCGCGACTTTTCGTAGCTCCTCAATCCTCACATTGCTACGCAAAATGATATCATAGAGCTTTTTTCCCTCCGACAAAGGCTCCTCGCCAATAGAAATTAAATAGTCGTCAATTTCGCCTATTTTCACAGGACTCTTACGGAGCATCGAAATAAGCGATTCTACGGCCGCATTTTTTTTGCACAGTTTTTCGTATTTCTCAGCCTCTACAAGACCAATTTTATAACCAAGAGGTGTAAGTCGTGCATCGGCATTATCCTGACGCAACAGAATTCTATACTCTGCTCGTGAGGTAAACATACGATAAGGCTCATCGACACCCTTCGTAACGAGGTCATCAATCAGCACACCTATGTATGCCTCATCGCGCTGAAGCACAATGCTCTCCTCGCCCTGCAGTGAGCGATGCGCGTTGATACCTGCCATCAGTCCCTGTGCCGCAGCCTCCTCATATCCCGTAGTTCCGTTTACCTGACCTGCGAAATATAGGCCCTCGACGAGTTTTGTCTCGAGCGTATGGTGTAGCTGTGTAGGTGGGAAGTAGTCATACTCGATGGCGTAACCTGGGCGATAGACGTGAACATCCTCTAAACCCACGATGTTACGTAGCGCCTCGAGCTGCACCTCATAAGGCAGCGACGATGAGAAGCCATTGAGGTAGTACTCATTCGTATCTCTACCCTCAGGCTCGAGGAATAGCTGATGTTGCTCCTTCTCGGCGAAGGTACGTAGCTTATCCTCGATACTTGGGCAGTAGCGTGGTCCTATGCCCGATATCGTGCCGTTGAACAATGGCGAACGGTCAAATCCCGTACGTAGTATGTCGTGTACGCGCTTCGAGGTATATACCATAAAGCAAGGCATCTGCTCCCTAACCGCCTCTGTATCAGTGTCATAGGAGAATTTGCCTGGCTCCATATCGCCCTCCTGCATCTCCAATGCGTCGAAGTTTATGGTGCGAGCATCAAGACGTGCTGGCGTACCAGTCTTCATCCTACCCTGCTCGAATCCGAGTGCTACGAGCTGTGCCGTAATGCC
Source organism: Alistipes sp. (assembly GCA_017559615.1). Next base: position 1,504 of record JAFYRB010000015.1, read on the forward strand.
GTGCGCCGCTTGGTCGCCCGCTCTACCACCCTCGGCCTGTGCCTCGCCGCAGTGCATCACACCCTCGAGGAACGTTCCCGCAGTAAGCACTACCCTACGGCACTCTATCTCCACTCCCATTCGCGTTTTAACGCCCCTTACACGCGTTTTCTCCGCCGTATGGTCTATGAGTATCTCCGTCACCGAATCTTGCCACAGATAGAGGTTTTTGGTGTTCTCAAGGCTCCTGCGCCACAAGCGTGAGAACTTAGCCTTATCGCACTGCGCACGTGGGCTCCACATCGCTGCACCCTTCGAGCGGTTGAGCATTCGGAACTGTATGGTGCTAAGGTCGGTGATACGTCCCATCTTACCGCCGAGAGCATCTATCTCTCTGACTATCTGACCTTTGGCAACGCCACCCACGGCAGGGTTACACGACATCGCTGCCATCTTCTCCATATCGATGGTTATGAGCAGTGTGCGTGAGCCAAGACGTGCTGCTGCCGAGGCTGCCTCACATCCTGCGTGTCCCGCGCCGACAACGACTATATCGTATTGCAGTTTCATAGATACTTCTCGCGTAGTAGTTTGAGGTATTTGTTCTCCATACGTCGCATATTCTTCTCTGCCCACGCCGTCTTATCCTTATGACCGCAGAGGTGCAATGCTCCGTGTACTATTACGCGACGCATCTCGTTGATTGGTAGAGAGTTATACAACGCCGCGTTGTCCGTCACCGTAGCCACGTCTATATACACCTCGCCCGCTACGACGCCCTCCTCTACCCTACTTTCGCGCTCCTCGAAGGTAATGACATCGGTGAAGTAGTCGTGACCGAGGAAGTCGCGGTTCATCTGGCGATGATACTCCGACGAGCAGAAGATATAGTTTATCTCGCCCGCCTCATAGCCCTCGCTACGTATAACCTCCTCAATCCATCGGCGAAGCACCAGACGTTTGGTTGGAAGGTAGTTCGAATCTTGGTTGTAGAAATGTATCATTGCGCTGAAAGTCAATTAGTTGGGGTTAGTTATTTCTTTTTGAAGAATGATGATACGGTGAGTGGTTTCTTGGTCTCGCAGTCGTAGATTGCAATACGCACGTATGGCTTATCGCCGCTCTCGATGCCGCTACCTATCACACCAATCTTCTGGTCCTTCTTCACCACATCGCCCTTCTTAACGCTCACCGACGAGAGGTTTGTGTAGGTCACAAGATACTCGTTGTAGCCGAGGAATATGGTGTACTTATTCGTAAGTTTCTTATACTGTATATCCTGCACGATACCCTCGTGAATGGTCCTCACGGCAGCACCCTTAGGGCCTGTGATGGTACCTCCGAAGCCCTGCTCTGTCAGCACGCCACCCTCAACAGGGAGGTTCAAGCCCTTGGTATTTCGCGAGAATCCCGCACCTACCTTATTTCCCTTGAGCATCTTCTGCAACTGTGCCACCGCCTCGTCATACTGCTTCTGCTGCTTGCGCTGCTCGTTTATAGCCTCCTTCTCACGCTTTGTGAGTTTGTTGTAGGCACGTTGTGCCGCAGTACGGCTATCCTCCAATTTGCGACGCTCCTTCGCAAGGACCGACGATATGGAGTCGAGTTGGTTGTTACGTATCTCAAGTTGCTGGCGCTGCTCATCGAGCAACATTGTCTGTGCTAATATCGTATCTGCCAATGCCTTACGGCTTGCTGTGATATGCTCTATCTCGGCCTTACGGCGTGCCGCCTCGGTTATGCTCTGCGATGCGAGGATGTAGTTTGAGTTGTTCTGTCGCGTATGGTTGCGGTATGCCACACGCACCGCCTCGGCATATATCTCGCGGTTGTGTTGCAATACCTGCTCCAGCGAGTCTATCGTTGTTTCACACCCCTTCATCACCCTCTCTACTACCTCTCGCTCCTCGTTTACCTCGCCGATGTAGTCGTTGCGTAGTCTTACCTCACGTTCCAAGGCCTGCACCTCCTTCGAGGCACTCTTCTTCTCCTTTTTTAGGGTTTCGACCTCTGCGGTAAGTTTCTGCAACTCGCGCTTATACTGCTCGGTACGCTTACGCTGCTCCTCGGTCTTCTTATCCTGTGCCGAGAGTGGTAGGGTAGCGACAAATAGTAGCGCAACTAACGTTAAGATATGTGAAAAGAGTCTACTCATTATGTGTGTGTCTGTGTGTGTGGTTTATTGTTTGGTATTAGCTTTTATCTCGGCTATATGTGCCTCCATCTCTGCGCTGTCGTAGCCACGCTCTATGGCCTTTTTCCAGTATGTCTCGGCCATAAACTTCTCGCCCAATGCCCAGAGGATATCGCCATAGTGGCATAGCAGCGACGCATCACGCTGTGAACTTATGGTAAGTGCCTGACGCATATATGTTTTAGCCTCGTCGTTACGGCCCAAAAGGTGGAGTATCCACGCATATGTATCTACGTATGCCGCATTCCCTGGCTCACCACTCATCGCGCGGTAGGACATCTCCAGCGCACGCTCCAACTCCATATGCTTAAGACTTAGGAAGTAGGCGTAGTTGTTCAGCACAAGGAGGTTATCGCCGTTGTAGTCGAGTGCCTTACGGTAGGCCTTGAATGCCGCCTTATCGTTCTCCATCTCGTGATAGACATCTCCGATGCTGCCCCACAACTCGCTACGCTTCTCATCTGCCGTAGCACGCTTCAGGCTCTGCTTATACATCGCAATAGCGCCCTTGTAATCCTCTTTTTCGGTCAGTAGGTATGCGGTGTAGGTAAGTATCGTTTCATCCTCCGAGAAGCGCTCTAAAGCCCTCTTATGGTCCTCCGCCATCAGCTCCTCACGTCCCATATATCGCTCCAACTGCAACAGGTAGATGTAATCTTCGGCCGTTGTAGCCTCGTTGTCGAGGTGTCGGCGTAGTAGCTCCAATGCCTGGTCGTGGTCGCCCAAGGCTATCATATGCTCGGCATAGGCATTCACCACCTCGCGGTTATTCGGGTAGTCGATAGCCATACGTTGTACGATAGCTCCGATACGGATGTAGTTCTTGGCGTAGAAGTTATGGTTTGCCGTATACTGTCCCAGACGATGTATCTTCTCCTCGACCGTCACCTCGCCACTACGGAACAACAACTCCTCGTAGTCGAACATACGTTGTGTCTCACCCTTCGAGTAGTAGAAGTTCGCGATGGCCTCTATGCTTTCAAGGTTTGTTGTATCCATACGGAATGCCTCCTCCCACGTCACACGTGCCAGCGAGTCCTTACCCGCAATGTCATAGGTCTCGGCCAAGGCTCTGCGTGCCTCAATGTCGTAGGGCATCTCCACACTACGTCGCTTACCCTCCGCTATGGCGCGCTCATACTGCCGTGTGTCGAGCAGCAGCGAGTGCTTTATCTCCGCGAGATAGTGGTTATATCCCATACGCATCTCCGCGCTATCGAGGATTGCAATTGCCGAGTATGGCATTCCCGACGAGCCATAGATAATGGCAAGTGCGTGGTAGGATTGCAGGTTTCGGGGGTCCAGACGCATCAGACGTCGGAAGATAGGTATAGCACGTGTATATTGATGTGCTTCGACAAGTTTTGTGGCATAATGCTCTGTGTACCACTTATTTGTAGTATCCGCAACAAACGCCCTACGAGCATACTCCAAAGCCTCGTGGGGTGTGTGTTCGGTTCTACTAATGTACATCAGCGCAGGGCCATAGGTGCTATCACGCTCTAAAATCTCGTGCCATATACGCCTTGCCTCCGCGGTGTCGCGGTGGATGACCAATCGCTTTACGGCATCGGCGTGAAGATAGGTGTTCGAGAGGCTATCAGGGAGTGGAGTATCACCCCTTCGAGCAGCCATACTTTGGTTGCCCACAGCAGTAATAACCACCGCAACGAGTGCCATTATGATATATTTTACAACCCCTCTCATAGCCCCTATTTAACGTTAAGAGTGGCTAAAAAATTATGTAGTTTTAGCCACTCTTAAGTTCTGTTAGTTATCTGTTATAGTGCGCTCTCGAACTGGTTTAGGAAGCGAACATCGTTCTCGAAGTAGAGACGCAAGTCACCCACGCCATACTTGAGCATTGCGATACGCTCAATACCCATACCAAATGCGAAGCCCGAGAACTCCTTAGGGTCGATGTTGTTGTACTCCAAGACATTAGGGTCTACCATACCGCAACCCATAATCTCCAACCAACCAGTGCCCTTACATACGCCACAGCCCTTACCGCCGCAGATCGAGCAAGATACATCCACCTCGGCTGATGGCTCCGTAAATGGGAAGTACGAAGGACGCATACGAATCTGTGCCTGCTCGCCGAAAAGCTCCTTTGCGAAGTAGAGCAACGACTGCTTCATATCAGCAAACGACACATTGCGGTCGATATACAATCCCTCAATCTGGTGGAAGATGCAGTGTGCGCGATATGAGATAGCCTCGTTACGGAACACGCGACCAGGGCAGATAACGCGAATAGGAGGCTTCTGACGCTCCATAGTACGCACCTGAATCGACGAGGTGTGGGTACGCAACACCACATCAGGGTTGCTCTCGATGAAGAACGTATCCTGCATATCGCGTGCTGGATGCTCTGGTGGGAAGTTGAGAGCCGAGAATACGTGCCAGTCATCCTCAATCTCTGGGCCATCAGCGATGGTGTATCCGAGACGTGAGAAGATGCTCTCAATCTCCTGCTTCACGATAGAGATAGGGTGGCGTGAGCCTACCGACTCCACCGAGCCAGGACGTGTCATATCATCAATCTTCGATGCGTTCATTGCCGCAGCGTTGCCAATCTCCTCCTTGAGGGTGTTTATACGCTCCGTAGCCACATTCTTGAGGTGGTTAAGACGCTGTCCCAACTCACGCTTCTGCTCCGCAGGAACGCTCTTAAACTCCTCCATCAGTGCGCCAAGTACGCCCTTCTTACCGAGAATCTTAATACGGAATGCCTCAACATCCGCAGCGCTCTGAGGTGCGAAAGCCTCAATTTCGGCTAAAAGCTCTTCAATTTTGTTAATCATATATAGTTCGTATTGTTTATGACGTGTTATTGTATTAACTTTGTATGTAGTTAGGTGACATACATACACATAATATTCAACGTACAAAGTTACGATTATTTTTTACAAATGAAAAGGTTTTTCGCTATAATAATTACCTTTTTGCTACTCTTGCCTCTATCTTCGTGGGCGCAGAGTGTCGGTGTGGTGATGAGTGGTGGTGGAGCAAAGGGACTCTACCACATTGGAGTGCTACGTGCTTTGGAGGAGAATGGTATCCCTATCGACTACATTTCGGGTACCTCTATGGGTTCGATTATCGGCGGTCTTTACGCCTCGGGATATACCATCGAGGAGATGGAGGAGGTAGCCTTGTCGGGCGATATAGCACGCTGGGTTAGCGGAAATATAAGTCCTCGTTTCAACTACTACTATATTGACAAAGAGCGTGTTACGAGTATGATACGCGTACCTATCGACGTGCGTCTTACGTCCGACTCGGAGCTACGCCATCGCATCGTTCTTCCAGGTTCGGTGATGAACACCTCGGAGATAGACCTTGCGCTTAACTCCTTCTTTGCGCAGGCATCAACGGGTGCGGGTGGCAACTTCGATAGGTTGATGATACCCTTCCGATGCGTTGCAACCGATATGTCGCAGCATCGCGCTGTGGAGCTTCGCAGTGGCGACTTGGCACGTGCCATACGTGCGTCGATGGCTCTTCCTGTTGCGTTTCCGCCGGTGGAGATTGACTCGGTGCTTATGTGCGATGGTGGCTGCTACGATAACTTCCCGTGGCGCAGCCTCGATGAGGCCTTCCACCCCGATATCCTGATAGGTGCGGTGTGTACCGATATGGAGTCGCATTTGAATAAGAACTCCTCTGTCGTAGAGCAAGTTATGTCGCTTATCACCAAGCCTTCGGACTTCGATATGCCCGCTGAACGCTCGGTGCTTATACATCGCGCCGTGGAGCGTTCGGTATTGGATTTCGATAGTGCTGCCGAGATTATGGCGCAGGGATATAACGATGCTCTGGAGCGTATGCCCGAGATAAAGGCTCTCGTAAAGCGCCGTATGACGAAGGAGGAGTATAAGCAGCGCCGCGTGGAGTTTCGCCGTCGCTGTCCGAAGGCCTTTATTGGCGAGGTTACTATCGAGGGACTCAACGAGGGCCAGCGTGAGAATGTGGAGCGTATGATGAACATCGGCCACGCACGTGCTAACGACACCCTTCCGCTGCACGCCGAGGAGCTTAGCGAGAACTACCTCTCGATGTTGGCCAATAGCGCTATGCGTAGCGACTTCCCTACGTTCAACTATAACCACACTACGGAGCGTTACGATGTCACGTTACCGCTCTCGGTACGCCCCAATTTCGACATCCTGATAGGTGGTAACATCTCCTCTACGGCCTTCAACCAAGCCTACGTAGGTCTGCAATATAACACTCTCGGTAGGGTAGAGCAGACTATCTCGCTCGATGCGTTGCTTGGTCCTATCTACACTATGGCACGCCTCAAAGGTCGCACAACGCTGATTTACGACAAACCGCTATATTTCGATTACTCCCTCAACTTCAACATACATAACACGCTCTACGGTAACTTTGGCAACCTCACGAGTGTAGATAATGCGGAGCCTATGCGTATGATGGAGGGTTTCGTGTCGTTGGCCGTAGGTTCAGCCTTCGAGCGTAAGAGCGTCGCGGAGCTTCGTATCAACGGTGGTCGCAACAGTTATAGATATAATATGGCGGGGTATGAGAAGCGTCAGTACACCCATTTCGACTACCTCGCTTCGGCAATAATCCTTGAGCGTTCGACACTCAACAAGCCGCTATTCCCAACGCGTGGTACACACCTCTGCGCCTCGGCGATATATGTCTATGGACGTGATAAGCGTACCTCGCGTGCTGATGCGACGCTTCAAACACCTGCCGAGAAGGTTAATATGATTCGTCAGTGGTGGGGTGTTAAGGCGGAGTGGGAGCACTACCTCAATCTCCTTCCGCATCAAGCCTTAACCCTCGGTTACTCTGTCGAGGGAGTCTATACCACACACCCTGTGTTTGACTCTCGCGAGGCCACGCTACTCTCGTCGCCACACTATGCTCCGCTGCTGCACTCAAGGATGATATATATGCCCGAGTTCCGCGCCGATAGATACCTCGGTGTGGGTGTTATGCCTACGGTGCGCCTATGGGGTAACCTCTTTGCACGCCTTAGTGTCTATGCTATGTTCAGGGATAAGTTCGAGGGTGAGATGATGCACTATATGTCCGACCTATCGCTTATCTACCACACTCCGATAGGTCCTGTGAGCCTCGCACTTACGAAGTATAACTTTCACAACGCCAAGAACTTATATCTCACGTTTAACTTCGGCTATGCGATTTTCGGTCGTAAGGGATTGTACTATTAGTGCGCTGTCTATGCACCCCTTCAAGAGTGCATCTGCAATATTGTAATGCGCCATATCTCCCACCTCGCGAAGCTTCTGCTTTGCTATATCGAGGCTTTCGGCATTAGGCATAATGACACCATCTATCAGTTGCCAGGGTATCATTCGTTGTGCGCTTATCTCCTTGGTAGATTGCTCGGTGTAGTGGCTTATTGCCGCGAGGAGCGTTGAGAGTTGTGCTATGGCGTAGTTGTCATCCTCCTGACTTGGATGCAGAATATCGCCCCTCTGGGGTATAAATCGTGGGTTTCCCGTAACGCCTGTATCTTGGTCGCTATGAGATAGTTGTGGGATGATGATATCGTCTACGTCTATGAGTCGCATCCCGCTCCTATCAAGGATAATATTCTCGGGCGAGATATCGCCGTGAGGCCTACCACATCGCAACTGCTCAAGAGCCATTCGGTCGAATAGCTGACTTAGCCTACGATAGTCTCCCGCACCATTTATCACCGCTTCGTCGAGCGTCACGCCCTCCATCCACCGATGTATGGTGCAGCGTGCGCGATACGTCTCGCCCATAATGGTGTAGACCTCTATAAAGGTGTCACGTTGCGACAGACGCTTGCCATCAGCCGCGTAGTAGCACTTAAATAGAGAGTCGCCCCCGATGCCATCAATCTGACATCGTGAGGCGACGCTATTGCTTCCTGCAATAATACTCTCGGCGTAGATGTGTATCTCACCTATACCCTCAACCTGTAGTCGAGGCATACGGAGGATGTTGATGATATCTACCGCCGCAAGAATCACTGCACTATGCGATACGCTTCAAAAGCTCTACGAGGAGCTTCCAGAACTTATCTACGGTCGAAATCTCAAGACGCTCGTCTGGAGAGTGTACGCCGCGGAGCGTAGGACCGAATGATACCATCTCCAAGTGAGGGTACTTCTCGAGGAACAAGCCACACTCCAAACCTGCGTGGATAGCGCGTACCTTTGGCTCCTCATTAAAGAGGTCGCGGTAGCACTGTGCAGTCTCCTTAAGGAGTACAGAGTCTGGGTTAGGAGCCCAACCTGGATAGCCATCCGAGTGCTCCACGTCGAAGCCTGCGAGGTAGAATACCGACTCGATAGTCTGTGCAGCATAGAGCTTTGCGCTCTCAACCGAAGAGCGCTGTGATGTTGTAACCTTCACCTCCTGTGCCTCGGTGTCAATCTTCACAGATGCGAGGTTCGAGCTTGTCTCAACAAGACCTGGCATTGCGAATGACATTGCCAAGATGCCGTTAGGAAGACCTACCAACGCAAGCAACAAGTAGCAGAGGTCGTCGTTCGACATAACCATCTTTGGAGTCTCGGCATCGGTCACTGCGAAGCGCATACGTGGCTCTGTGTGCTTGAACTCCTCCATCATCATCTGACCAAACTCCAAGTAACGCTCCTCGAAGTCCTCCACCTCGGCTGATGGAACACCTACGATAGCGAATGCCTCACGTGGGATAGCGTTGCGGAGGTTACCGCCGTTGAAGTCTGCCAATACAACCTGGAACTTATCAATAGCGTTGTAGAGGAAGCGTGCCATTAGCTTATTAGAGTTTGCACGGCCCTTGTCGATATCATCACCAGAGTGACCACCGAGCAAGTCACCAATCTCAAGACGTACGAAGGTGTAACCCTCTGGTACCTCCTCCGACTCATAGTTCATCGTAGCAACGGTGTCAACACCACCCGCACAGCCGATGAACAACTCGCCATCATCCTCCGAGTCGAGGTTTACGAGGTACTTACCAGTAAGCATACCCTCGCCAAGACCGAAGGCACCTGTAAGACCTGTCTCCTCATCAACCGTAAAGAGTGCCTCGATAGCAGGATGCTCGATAGTAGTATCCAAAAGCACTGCCAACGCCGCTGCCATACCGATACCGCAGTCGGCACCGAGTGTAGTACCCTTAGCCTTCACCCACTCGCCATCAATCCAAGTCTCGATAGGGTCGTTCTCGAAGTCGAACTCCACGTTTGAGTTCTTCTCGCATACCATATCCATATGTGACTGAAGAATCACCGCTGGGCGGCTCTCGAAGCCTGGAGTAGCAGGCTTACGCATAACCACGTTACCAGTCTGGTCGGTCTGATACTCGATATTGTGCTTCTTGGCAAACTCCACCAACCACGCGATAATCTTCTCCTCCTTCTTCGAAGGGCGTGGCACACGTGTGATGTCGTCAAACTGCTCCCAAATAAGTTTTGGCTCTAAATCTCTGATTGTCATAGCATTAAGTTTTTAGTAGTTTGTATATTATTTCGTTAACGTTCAAAAAGTCGTACGCCCTTGAGTAGTGGGTTGCGACGCTCGAAGATAAGCATCTCCACAACGAGCAATAGCAATGCCACGCCGAGGAACCACTGATACTGCTCGTCATACTCCTCGAAGGTCATCAGCGATAGCTCCGTAGCCTCCATCTCATCCAGGCGCGCGATAATCTCCTCGAGGCCAAAGCTCTCGTTACGCGAACGGGTATAGATACCTCCCGTAGCCTCAGCCAACTGCTGAAGGAGTGGCTCTCCGAGTTTCGTGACAACCATCTTACCCTCGTTGTCCTCCATAATCTCGCCATTTATCTTTAGTGGCGTACCCTCGGGAGTTCCGATACCTATGGCACATATCATAGCCCCTTCGGCCTGTGCCTCGGCTATTGCAGCTTCGCTACCCGTGTCGTGGCCCTCACCATCCGTAATAAGTATTATCACACGGCTTTTGCTGCTCTGTGTGCTGCGTGTGAAGGAGAGGAGTGCCACCTCCAGAGCCTTACCAATATTGGTACCCTGCTCGGCTATAAGGTCGGGCGAAAGACGCTTCGTAACCGACTCGGCCATCTTATAGTCACCCGTGATAGGTAGCAACACCTCCGCCTCATCGGCAAAGGCTACGATGCCTATACGGTCATTTGTCATACGCTCCAAAAGGCGTGTTATGGCGTAGCGCGTACGCTCCATACGGCTTGGCGTAACATCCTCGGCAAGCATCGAGTTCGAAACATCGACAACCAGCACAATCTCCCTACCTTGGCTCTCCACGGTGCGGAGCTTCGAGCCTGTCTGTGGTCGGGCAAGGGCAAGAACCATAAAGCCCACTGCAAGCGCGAGAAGCGATATCTTTATCCAGCCACGTGGCGAGGAGTAGTCGGGCATAAGTCTACGTAGCGTAGCTACATTGCCCAGTTTTCGCAGTTTACGGCCTGCGTAGAGGCGTAGCAAGAGGTAGAGTAGCGGGAGTGCCGCCACCACGATAAGGAGCCACAGCCACTCTGGTGCGCCAAAGGTAAATATGTTGCTCTTAACCATCTTCTTAATCTATCGTTTAAACTACATTGGTAGGCGGTTTAGCACCACACGTGCCACAACGAACTCCGCTGCCAAGAGGAGCAGTGCGAGGAGTAACCAACCCATATACAACTCCTCGTAGGTGGTGTAGTGTGTAACCTCCACTTTGCTCTTCTCCAGCTGGTTAATCTGCTCGTAGATAGCCTTCAGCGCCTCGTTGTTATTGGCACGGAAGTACTCGCCGCTGGTCTTCGAGGCGATATCGCGAAGGAGTGCCTCGTCAATCTCCACATCTGCCATCACGTAGGTGATATTTCCAAATGGGTCATACGCCGGCATAGGGGCCTTATCGCGGCTACCCACGCCAATGGTATAGACCTTAATGCCGAGGTCACGAGCAATCTCCGCCGCCATAATTGGAGATATCTGACCGCGGTTATTCACACCATCGGTAAGCAGTATCACGACCTTCGATTTTGCGCCACTCTCGCGCAGACGGTTCACTGCCGTAGCAAGACCATTACCGATTGCCGTACCATCCTCCACCACGCCACTACGTAGTCGTGAGAGCATAGTACCTACGGTTGCTTGGTCGGAGGTCAGAGGACACTGCGTGAATGACTCACCTGCGAATGCCACAACCGAGATGCGGTCGCCACTACGCTCCGCCACAAACTCTGTTGCTAACTGCTTGGCAGCCGAGAGTCTATCGGGTGTGAAGTCGCGGGCAAGCATCGAACTCGAGATATCCATCGCAATAACGATGTCGATACCCTCGGTTGTTGTCTCCTCCTGGTGGTCGACAATCACAGGGCGGGCAAGGGCCACTATCACCGCCGCAAGGGCCGCAATACGTAGCACAAAGGGTACGTGACGTAGCCAATAGCGTAGCGTACGGGGAGCCTTCACACCTCCCGTCGTAGAGACTACGATAGAGGCGCGCTTACGTCCCAGCAAGATGTAGTACACCACCACAAGGGGTATTATCGCCAAGAGGTAGAGTATCTCTTTGTTTAGTAACTCCATATTACCAATTCTTTTTACCAGGGATTATGAGAGCCTTCTTCTTATCCTTGAGCTTATCCTGTGTCTTATCCTCCTCGGCCTGTATAGCATCGAGCATACGCTCCTGGTCGCTATTTAGCTGTTGAGGACGCTCGCCACCTTCGGGTTGCTGTTGAGGCTCATTCTCGCCCTCATCGCCACCATTATCCTGCTCATTATCACCCTGCTGATTATCCTGCTCGGGGTTCTGCTGCTGATTCTGGTCTTGATTCTGGTTATTATCCTGATTCTGTTGGTTGTTATTCTGCTGATTGTTATCGTTTTGCTGCTGCTGATTATCCTGATTCTGGTTCTGCTGTTGCTGCTGACGCTTCTGGTCTACGATACGCTTGGTAAGGACGTAGTCGTACTTAGTCTCCTTATCGTCGGGATTCAGGCGCAACGACTCACGGAAACTATTTAGCGCAGCCTCGTACTTCTCATCGGCAAAGAGGCTCTCACCGAGGTTACGTAGCACCTCGGCACGCTGCGTAGCCGTAAGGAGCGTATCGGCAGCGATATCCTCATACAAGCGATAGGTATGCTCGGCAACGAGTGTCGAGTCCTCGGGAGTTGTGCGACGTAGCTGGTGGTGGGCATTAGCGCGGTTATACAACGCCTCGTAGTTCGTAGAGTCGTGTTCCAAGGCGCTATTGTAGCGGTTGAAACTTGTGAGGTAGTTGTTTCGTGAGAAGTTACGATTACCCTCACGCACCAAGCTTCGCTCGCGGAGATACTGCGCCTCGACATTGGTCACGCCTGCAACCATCGCCACCAACACCATCATCACTATGGCTACATATCGTTTAATGCTCATCATTCGTTAATCTTTGTATCGATAGTTATCTCACGCTTCTCCTTGTTGTGGCTCTCCTTCTGCTTGGTGTTCTCCACGAAGTAGTATGCGCGGGTGAATGTCGCCTCACACTCCTCCGCATCGGGAATCACCTTTGCGAACTTCACAAGGTCGGCACTCTGAAGTATGGCTATAAGGTCGCTGCGGCTGTCGCGTGGCATATCCACATCGCGAAGCTCCGCGATAACCTCATTCGAGGTCTTGTCCAAGACGCTTAACGCCCATCTATCCTCGATGTAAACCTTTAATATTGAGGTGATTGAGGAGTAGTATAGTTTGTGTTTATTGTTCTGCCAGAGTTTACGATTCTTAAGCTCCTCGAGGGCCTTTATAGCTACGATATGTGGTGGAAGTTTCGGTTTAGGCGGCACTACCGTTATCATATCTATACGCTTTATGCCTAACATATAAGCGAGCCATATTACGAGAGCCACAACCACCAGACCTATTATGGCATAGATCACATAGTCACGCACCTCGGCAAACTTAAACGGAAGGTTCTTCACCGTGTAGACGCCCTCGTCCTTCAGTAGTGCCTCGGCCTTCTGGCTATCTACGCCGAAGCCCTGCTGCGATGTAGGGTCTGCCTTGAGGAATAATGTTGTGTCTAACTCTGTGTATGACAACACGTTAAGACGCAAAGTATCGCGGCTATAAAGTGTGTCGGGCTTATCGCGATTCTTATCAAAATAGAGAATCGCAGGAAGCATTGGCAATGCTCCAGTCTCCATTGCTGCGAGGGTGTAGCGCTTACGAAGATGGAGGCGACGGCCATCAGTCTCCACCGTATCCAATTGTGCCTCATCGAGGAACTCGAAGATATCCTCGTTATACTCCTCGTAGGTCGACATCGAGCGCTTCTTATTCGCCAGATCATTGACCTCCTTTGGTGTGCGAGCCTTGCGGAAGTCGGGGAGTGAGATTCTCGTAGCGCGGTCGGTCTCAATATCTATGATATACTCCACGCGGTCACCAACCTCGATGCTATCCCTCGAGAAGTGGCCACTGATGGTAGGCACCTCGCCACGTACCTCCGTCGCCGAGAGGCACATAACAGCCATTGCTACCACCGAGAGTAGCGCTATGTAAAGGTGGCGTATCATCGTTTCTTAAACATCTTTATAAGTTCCTTAACGTAGTCTCCATCTGTGGCAACCTCGGCCATATCCACACGGTTGTGGCTCAAGAGCGATGCCATAGCCTCGTTACGCTCGTCGTACTGCTTGGTCCAGAACTCCCTAACGCGGCGTGATGAGGTGTCGAGCCAGCTACGTACTCCCGTTTCGGCATCCTCAACCTCTATGATACCCACATCGGGAAGCTCCTTATCGCACTTATCGAAGACACGTATCGCCATAATATCGTGTTTCGAAGAGGCGATTTTCAGGGCATCCTCCAACTTTGGCATATCCGCAGGCGAGTTGATAAGGTCGCTCAACAAGAATGTCGTAGCACGCTTCTTATTCACACCCACCAGGAAGCGCAACGCCTCGGAGATATTCGTACCCTTACCCGAAGGTGTGAAGCTCACTAACTCGCGGATAATCATAAGGATATGGCTACGTCCCTTCTTCGGAGGTATAAACTTCTCGATATGGTCCGAGAAGAGGATACATCCCACCTTATCGTTGTTCTTCGATGCCGAGAAGGCGAGGGTTGCGGCAATCTCGGTTATGAGATTCTTCTTCGTAAGCTCCTCGGAGCCAAACATTCGCGATGGCGATACGTCGACAACAAGCATCATCGTCAGCTCACGCTCCTCCTCATAGACCTTGACGTGTGCGCGGTGCGCTCGTGCCGTAACATTCCAGTCGATATCTCGCACATCATCTCCTGGGCGATACTCTCTTACCTCCGAGAATGACATACCACGGCCGCGAAACGCAGTGTGGTACTTACCTGCGAAAATCTCGTCCGAAAGACCTCGAGTCTTAATCTCGATGCGCCTGACGCGCTTTAGTATATCCTCGTCGTTATACTGCATTATGGCACGATGACGTTATTGAGGATGTCGGTTATAATCTGCTCAGTGGTAATATTCTCAGCCTCAGCCTCGTAAGTTAGGCCAATGCGGTGGCGAAGCACGTCGTGACATACGGCACGCACATCCTCTGGAATCACATAACCACGACGCTGGATGAAGGCATAGGCACGTGCTGCCTTGGCAAGGGCGATGCTGGCACGTGGCGAGCCTCCATAGGCGATAAGTGGCTGAAGGTGCTGAAGATGATACTCCGCAGGCTCACGTGTTGCGAAGATGATGTCGATGATGTATCGCTCAATCTTCTCGTCCATATAGACCTTGTTGACAATCTCTCGAGCGCGCATAATATCCTCTGGCGTGATGACCTTCTCGACCTCTGGCATACCCTCACCGCGGAGGTTCATACGTATGATGTCAAGCTCCTCGGCACGCTTAGGGTATGATATCTTTGCCTTGAGCATAAAACGATCTACCTGTGCCTCTGGGAGTGGATATGTACCCTCCTGCTCGAGAGGGTTCTGCGTCGCAAGTACGAGGAATGGCTTTGGAAGAGGGTAGGTGCTTTCGCCAATTGTCACCTGCTTCTCCTGCATAGCCTCCAAGAGTGCTGACTGAACCTTGGCTGGCGAACGGTTAATCTCATCCGCAAGTACGAAGTTCGCAAAGATAGGGCCTCGCTTAACGCTGAACTCCTCGTTACGCTGCGAGTAGATAAGCGTACCGATAAGGTCGGCTGGCAGCAGGTCGGGAGTAAACTGTATGCGGGCAAACTTTGCATCTACGGCCTTCGAGAGTGTGGTTATGGCGAGGGTTTTTGCCAAGCCTGGAACACCCTCCAAGAGGATGTGACCATCCGAGAGAAGACCTATGAGAAGGGTGTCGATGAGGTGCTGCTGACCTACGATGACACGCGAAATCTCCTTGCGGAGTGTGTCGACAAATACCGACTCCTCCTGAATATGAGCATTCAGCTCCTTGATGTTTACAACTTCGTTCATTGTTATATTGATATTATTCTTTTCCAATGGTTGAAACGCCCCTTAACGTGCGTGTATTATGCAAAGTTACAAATTTATTTTAAAAATCAATCGCTTCGTTGTAGATGCGTATGCCCTCGACGGGTTTTGCGATGCTCACAGCAGGGGTTAGCGAGGTGCTGTGGAGCGTAGCGCGCGTTGCCGATTGCGAGATTTTCTTACCCGTAATATCGGCTATGGTTGCTGCAAGGGCTATGTCGTGGTTTGCATCGCCCCAGTCGCAGCGTGGCAGCGGGAAGTTCTTATCGGAAACACCCATTGTGTTAGCCTCGTTGGTGAGGTCTATGTCGGGTGTTATGCCCTCGCCCCAATCTCCGAAGCCCTTGGCATTGAAGCACATAAAGGTTATAGGAGCATACTCCACGGTTGTGTTTCCTATCCTCTTTCGTGTCACATCCATACCGCAATTTTTACCCTGTGTGACACCTCCGATAGCCTTCACCGTAACATCCAAGCCACGAAGTCCCATAATTACCAACTCTGATGCCGAAGCGGTGTACGACGAGCAAATGACGTTGAGGCTCTCAAGGCTGAGTATCGCGCCCGTATTTTTTAGCGTGAAGAGCGTCTGTCCCTCGGCAATCTTATTCTTTGGGTTGCGGCGGATGCAGCATAGTGTAGAGCCCTCCATCGTTGCGGGCATAAGTGCCGAGCAGAGCTTCACAGCACTATCCACCGAGCCACCTCCGTTGTGTCGTAGGTCGAGGATTACGTTATCCACCTCTGCGGTTGTAAACTCCTGAAGCACAGCGAGAAGCTCCTCGTCGTACTCGCTCTCAAAACCCTTATATACGAGATATCCTATCTTCTGATTGTCAACCTCAATTATCGAGTAGTGGGTGATAGGCGATGCGATGTATGCTCCCTTCTCGAGCGTTGTGATGAAGCTCTCGCCATCGGTCTGTCGCCTAAGTTCGAGGCGTGGTGAAGTGGCGGTGTTGCCCTGAATACCTGTGAAGAGGGTGTAGTAGTTGTTCTGGTCGATGTAGTTGCCGTTAACCTTCACGATGATGTCGCCACGCTTGATTCCCGCAGCCTCGGCAGGGGAGTTGGCATATACACTCTCGACAACGAAGCCATAGTGAGTGTTGTTATCAATGAGGACAATGGTGTAGTATAGGCTTATGCCATAGCCCATTGCCTGGGCGCGTGTTGTTGAGGCCACCTCTTTAATGTAGGAGTAGTAGACTCGCTCGCCACGGTTATTCAGGTAGCCATCATCGGCATTGCTCTCGAGTCTGTTGAGTGCTGCATCGAGGTAATCCTCCCACTGGAGGTTACGATTAAAGGTGTTGCTCTTCTCCACCACCTCGTCGAGCCAATAGTACTCATTCTCAAGACGCTGGTCGATGTATGCTATGATGCTTGCCCTATCGGAGTCGTTGCCAATAGGAGGGTTGTCGATGCTGGGATAGCTGGGCGATGTGCAGCCCCAAAGAAGTAGCGCTACGACGTATGATAATCTCCAGAACTTACTCATTGCTAAGCGTTTTTAGGTTTTGCTGATAATATTTACATACGGCAGTAAGTCCACACGCCTTACACTTTGGTTTGCGTGCTATGCAGACATAACGGCCGTGAAGGATAAGCCAGTGGTGGGCAATAGGTAGTAGCTCCTTGGGGAATCCCTTTTCGAGTTGTCGCTCAGTTGCCAGCGGTGTCTTGGCATTCGTGGAGAGGCCTATGCGTGCTGCCACACGGAAGACGTGCGTATCTACGGGCATCACCTCCCTGCCCCATAGCACTGCGCCTACGACATTTGCCGTTTTGCGCCCTACGCCCTGCAACGACTCCAGATCTTTCGGATCGCTGGGCACCTCACCGCCAAACTTCTCAACAAGCTGACGTGAGAGTGTGGCAAGGTGCTTCGCCTTGTTATTCGGGTAGGATATACTCTTGATATAGTGGAAGATATCCTCCTCCGAGGCTTGCGCCATCTCGAAGGGCGTGGGGTAGCGCTCGAAGAGTGCGGGGGTTGTGAGATTCACACGCTTATCGGTGCATTGTGCCGAGAGAACTACGGCGACTAACAGCTCGAAGGGCGTGCGGAAGTTAAGCTCGCTCTCGGCCGTAGGCATACTCTTCGAGAAGTAGTCGATAACCTCTCTATATCGCTCTTTAGTAGTCATTTATCGTTGTTGTTTGAACCACATACGCCATCCTATCTTCTTCGCAAAGAGGCCGTATGAGGCGATGTTCTTAACCAGAGGTCGGTAGGTGTGTATGTCGCGCCACCAACGGCCTACGTACTCGCCAATGGAGCCATTGTACGACAACACCCAAAGTGCGGTGTTATGCTTGGAGTGTTGTAACTCATCGTGTAGGCGGCTATCGTTGTAACGCTCATCATACCAGAGGCTTATGTCGTAGAGCGAGTCCACGAACTCTATCTTCTTGCGGTAGTCGGGGTTGTGGCTCACGCTCTCACGTAGTACACGATGTACGGCCATAGGGCAGTCGATACCCACGTAGCTGCTTCGTGCGGCAAACCATAGCCACATCGGTAGGTCATCGGTACGCCACTCGGGATGCTCCTCGGGGCGAATCTCGGCATAATACTGCTCGACAAGTTCGCGGCGTGCCACCGTGGTGCAGTTCTCGGCGGGGTTACGGCGGAGCATAGCATCAAAGGTTGTAAGACACTCACTCTCAGGATATATCGTGGTGTTTCCAGCCTCGTCGATGCGCTCCGAACGGGTGTAGCACATACCCACCTCGGGGTGTGATTCGAGCAACTCGACCTGCATCTGGAGTTTCTTGCGATGGGTGAAGTAGTCATCGCCATCGAGCATCGCGATATACTTACCACGTGCTGCGGCAATGGTACGGCGGTAGTTCTTGCGCCAGCCTACGTTCTCCGCGGAGGTTATGATGCGTATCGCCTCGGGGTACTGCATAGCATAATCCTCGGCAATGGCACGTGTGCGGTCCGTGCTGCAATCCTCGCCAATGACAATCTCGATGCGAAAGTCGGTCTGCTGACGTAGTACGCTCTCGATAGCCTGGGCGATATATCGCTCGTGGTTGTAGGTGGTCATAACCACCGAAAGCATCACCTCCTCCATCATACGTGTTATAGTTTTGTGAGTTTTGCGAACTGTGCCAAAAGTGTCTTCGAGCCATAGTTATCGAAGGCAATGACAACTTTATAGTCGGTTGCTAAAGGCTCTACACGCTCTACACGTCCTGCGCCAAACTTAGGATGCGACACGCGGTCACCAACCGAGTAGTCACAACTACCCAGCGGAGCGCTACCACCACCCTGTGGCGTCACCTTACGCATTCCTGCACGCTCGGGGTCCAAAGGCTTTGGCGTGGCGATAATGTCGGGACGAGGGCGTTGTGGCGTTGTTGTGGTGCGCTGTGGCGTGCTTCCCATACGTTGTGCGCCTTGCGCTCCATAACGGCTCTTGAGCGACTCGAAGTGTGGACGTCCCTCCTCGGATGTAGCACGCTCCCAGCGGTTGCGGCCACTTAGATCCTCGATGTCGAAGTTGGCATCTAACCACTCGGCATCTATCTCCGAGAGGAAGCGGCTTGGCTTCGTATTCTCGGTCTTACCCCATACGCGGCGCATCTCCGAGAAGGAGAGCAACGCAGCCTTCTTGGCACGTGTGACAGCCACGTACATCAGTCGGCGCTCCTCCTCCAGGTCGGCTATCGACTCTACGGAGCGTGACGAAGGGAACAATCCCTCCTCCATACCTACGATATAGACGTAGTCATACTCCAAGCCCTTGGCCGAGTGTACGGTCATCAGCGTAACCTTATTGCCATCATCCTCGTTATCTTGGTCGGTCTGAAGCATAATATTCTGCATCCACTCGTCGATTGTAGGTCGCTGCTCCTTGTCGCGAAGTCCCTCCTCCATCTCGCGGTCACACTCATCCTCATAGGAGCTCATCATAGCCAGCAGCTGGTCGAGGTAATCCTTCGCAGTGTCGTTCTCGGGTTTCTTCTCGCGCTCCAATTCGTGGAGGATTCCAGAGCGCATCATAACCTCCTTCGCGAAGTCGCAAACACCCATCTCCACACGCATTGCCGAGAGTTCGTTAATCATCCTCACGAACTCCGCAACCTTCCTCACGACAACCTTCTCGACCTGTCCCAGAGCCTCCGACGAGCCTACAAGGGCATTTACGGTGTGCCACATCGAGGTCTGTCGCTGGGCGGCTATCTCCGCGATACGTGCTACCGTCGTGTCGCCAATGCCTCGGGCAGGGTAGTTGATGATTCGCTTGAACGACTCATCGTCGTTAGGGTTGAGAATCACGCAGAGGTAGGCAATCATATTGCGGATATCCTTATGCTCCAGGAGCGACATTCCCTTATATACGCGATAGGGTATTGCGCGGCGTGTGAAGGCTGCCTCGAAGAGACCGTGCTGCTTATTTGTGCGGTAGAGGACCGCAAAGTCGCGCCACTCGGCACCCTCACGTACCCTATCCTTGATATCCATCGCCACCTCAACAGGCTCGTAGCTATCCTCCAAGCACCTTACAAGGCGTATCTTCTCGCCCTTATCGGCTGCCGAGAAGCAGCGCTTATCCAGACGGCGAGAGTTGTGGGCTATGAGCGAGTTTGCAGCCTCGACAATGGTCTGCGTAGAGCGGTAGTTCTGCTCTAATTTGTAGACCTTCGTAGTGGGGTAGTCGCGCTGAAACGAGAGGATATTCTCAATCTTGGCACCTCGGAAGGCGTAGATACTCTGTGCATCATCTCCCACAACGCAGACGTTGGAGTGCTTTAGTGCCAGACGACGCACGATGATGTACTGCGCCATATTGGTATCCTGATACTCATCCACGAGGATATACTTAAACATATCTTGGTACTTCTCCAAGACATCGGTGCAGTCACGAAGAAGGATATTGGTCTGAAGGAGTAGGTCATCGAAGTCCATCGCGCCGTTACGCTTACAGCGATTACAGTACTCGATGTAGATATCACCCACCTCGGGCATCTTCGCCTCACGATCCTCACCCGCAAGCACAGCATTCGCCTTGTAGGCCCCTGGCGTGATAAGGCAGTTCTTGGCCATTGAGATACGTGCTGCAACGGCCTGTGGCTTATATCGCTCCTCCGAGAGGTTCTTCTCCTTGATGATGGTCTTGATGAGGTTCTTAACGTCGTTAGGCTCGTAGATGGTAAAGCTCTCGGGGAATCCCAAGCGTGTGGCATTCTCCCTAAGGATACGAGCAAAGACGGAGTGGAACGTACCCATACGTATGTATCGCGCCTGACGGCCTACGAGCTTCTCGATACGCTCACGCATCTCACGTGCTGCCTTATTCGTAAACGTCAGGGCAAGGATAGAGCTTGGGTCGACACCCTGGCTCAACATATATGCGATACGCGTGGTCAGCACACGTGTCTTACCCGAGCCAGCACCCGCGATAATCAACGAGGGGCCGTTGTAGTTCACGACAGCCTCACGCTGCGCACCATTTAGGCCCTCTAAAATTTCTATATTATTGTCACTCATAGAGTTATTCTTTACAATCCATAAATAAGTACTCCCGCAACTCCCGACAGCAGAATCAGGAGTATAGGGTTAATCTTACGCGCCGAGAGGAGCAACGTAGCGGCAAAAATCACCCAGCTCCAGCCATCAATGAAGCTACGTCCGTCACTCGAGTGTGGGAACATCAGAAGCAGCGCCGCCGAGGCAATCATACCTACCACTACGGGGCGCATACCTCTCACTGCACCACTCATATAGCGGTTGTCGCGGAGCTTGAGGAAGAAGTGTGTGATGAGCATCATAAGCGTCAGCGCAGGGAGGCACACAGCAATCGTGGCCACAACCGAACCCGCTATGCCAGCCACCTCGTAGCCTATGTATGTGGCCGAGTTGATGGCAATAGGTCCTGGTGTCATCTGCGATATGGCAACGATATCCGTGAACTCGCTATTGGTGAGCCAGGCGTGGTGTACGACAACCTCGCTATGGATGAGCGAGAGCATAGCGTAGCCACCACCAAAGCCGAAGAAGCCTATCTTCAAATAGCTGATAAAGAGGTTGATAAGGGTGTTAATCATTGTTCGCCTCCTTTCCCTTTGCGGCTATCCACAACACACCGCCAATCGCACCCGCGATAAGCAACCAGATGGGTGAGAAGCCGAAGTGCCACACCACAACTGCCGTTGCCAAGGCGATGCTGATACCCGTCCAGTGCATACCCTTTGTAAGGCCTACGATAGGTGCTACGATGAGGGCTACAACCGCAGGACGCATACCCTTGAATGCTGCGTCTACCCAGACGTTATCTCTGATGCCCGCGAAGAACATAGCAATCAGCAGGATGATGACAAACGAGGGTAGCACAACACCTGCAACGGCGGCTAAAGCACCCGCATAACGGCGAAATTTGTAGCCTACGAAGACTGCCGTGTTGAGCGATATAGGTCCTGGGGCGGTCTGCGCAATGGTGAGTAGCTCGATGAACTCCTGCTCCGAGAGCCAGCCACGGCGGTTGATGACCTCGTGCTGAATGAGGGGTATCATAGCGTAGCCACCACCAAAGGTGAAGGCGCCAATCTTCAGGAACGACCAAAATATATCGAGGAGGTTGCCCATCGTAGGATGCTATCTTCTAAAGCGGTAGTAGGTTCCGAAAGGAATCTGTTTGTGGCTCTTATCCTCGAAGTAGAGTTCGCCCATCTGCTCGCTCTGTGGCACACCGAAGGCCTGATGTACGGCTGTGCGTGCCAACATCGCCGAGAGGCCCATAGAGTAGAGGTTGAAGACCAAGAAGGCATTCTCCTTCTCGAGCAGTGCAGCGCAACACTCCAACATATTGCAGATGTCATCCTCCAGCACCCACTTCTCGCCATTAGCGCCACGGCCATAGGCTGGTGGGTCGAGGAGTATGGCGTGATACTTATTACCACGACGCACCTCACGCTCCACAAATTTTGTAGCATCCTCAACAATCCAGCGTACGCCATCCAATCCCGACTGCTCCATATTCTCACGCGACCACGTCACAACCTGCTTCACGGAGTCTACGTGCGTCACATCACCACCCGCAGCACGTGCCGCAAGCGTAGCACCTCCCGTATAGGCGAAGAGGTTGAGGACCTTCGGACGCTCGATACCTTTCGACTTAAGCTCCTCGATAGTGTCGTAGATAAACATCCAGTTGGCAGCCTGCTCGGGGAAGATACCGACGTGCTTGAACGAGGTGAGGGCAAGGCGCATACGTAGGTGCATCGACTTATAGTCGAAGGCTACGTTCCAGCGCGAAGGCATCGTAGGCTTCAGCCTCCACTCGCCACGCTCCTCGGACTTGGCATCACGAAGAAACGAGGCATCGGCCTTGAGCCACTCGCTCTCCTTGAGGCTCTTATGCCAGATGGCCTGAGGCTCTGGGCGGCGAACTACATACTTGCCAAAACGCTCCAACTTCTCACCGTCGCCAGTGTCAAGAAGCTCATAATCAGGGATATTCGGAGTTAGTTGCTTTATCATCTTTTAAATCGGTTTTCAGGTTCTGAACAGTCAATTAGGTTCATACGACAGTTTTTGCAGTCGAAGTCGAGGAGATAGCGATGACGGCCGTGTTCGAGGTATAGACGCTCGCGGAGCTGTGAGCCTCGCTTTAGGCACTCGCCAATCTCGCGGCGGATGCAGTAGCTCGACTCCATAACCCTCTCACCACGTGTCGAAGCCCAACTATCAAGGCCCTCTATGATATGCTCCACGCCGTGACGCTTGTAGAATTGGCGTGCGAGGGAGTTTACGACATTATGCTGTGGCGTGAGGCGACGTTCGGGGTATTGCGCCGTGCCATCGTCACTACGGATGTCGTGCTCTATGACTCGTTCGGCACGCTTCGAAGCCAAGAGTGAAAGGGCTTCACGACGTACCTCGGCGAGCATCTTGGCGGTTACGAACCACTCACCACCTGTAACCTCCACCTCCGTAGTACGGAAGATAGTGTCGCCACTCTTTGTCATCTGCTCCTGGGCTACGGCAACCATCTTTGCTACGTTCTTAGCCTCGTCAAGCTCCACGCTACGACATACCTCGGCGGTGATGCCCTCGATGTCGGTGAAGCGTGCAGTGATGCTATGTTGTGTAATTGCGAGGTGGCAGCGTACGCCTATGGTACGGCGGGTGCGGCTACGCTCCACGCTCTGCGTAAAGCGGTGGTCGTAGTTGCGGTATATCTCCATTCCAGGCTTGATGCCCTCGATGCGGTTAGGCTCTATGGTGTTGCCCTCCACGCGGTTGATGTTCGTACCTATGATGCCATCGCCAGCAAGGAAGCAGAGACCATCGCCTGCCGAGAGGCTCTCGCGGGTGACAACCTTGATATCTCGCTTACCAACAACGGCTACCGAGCCTACATACTCGCCAATAGCCTTTGGGGTGCTGAATGATGCCACACCACCACGCTTGCCGAGGTACATATACTCTCCACCATCGCGCGTAAAACTCTTCTTGGGGTCGGGCGTAAACTCTATCTCCGACTCACCAACCGACAAACGCTCGCAGTGGGGGCGGCTACGGAGTGCCTCGTCGATAGCCGAGCGATAGTAACTTACGATATTCTTGATGTAGTTATCGTCCTTGAGGCGGCCCTCAATCTTGAACGACATAACGCCAGCGTCAATCATCTCGCCGATACGCGCCGAGAGGTCGAAGTCCTTGACCGAGAGGAGGTGCTTACCGCTGATTAGCTTCTCGCCACGCTCCGTAACAAGGTCGTAGGTTAGGCGACAGGGCTGTGAGCACTCGCCACGATTACCCGAACGCGAGGACTGCGAACGTGAGAGGTAGCAACGGCCACTATGACCTACGCAGATGGCTCCGTGAACGAAGCACTCTAAATCTACGGTGGTAGCACTACGGATGCTCTTAATCTCCTCGAGCGATAGCGCACGCTCCAGAATAACACGCGTAAAGCCGCTATCTTCGAGGAACTTAGCACCCTCAGCAGTCATATTGCAGACCTGCGTAGAGGCGTGAAGCTCCACGGGGAGGTTCATCTCCCTATATGCCATATCCTGCACGATAAGGGCATCGACACCTACGGCAATAAGCTCACGTGCCAGAGCCTCGGCCTGTTTTAGTTCGCTCTCGTAGAGGATGGTGTTGAGCGTGACGTAAACCCTAACGCCATAGAGGTGGGCGTAGTCCACAACACGTGCTATGTCGGCGGTGCTGTTGGTGGCAGCACGGCGGGCGCCAAAACCCTCGGCACCGATATACAGGGCATCGGCACCACAATCTACGGCAGCAATAGCTGCACGGTAGTCGCGAGCAGGACAAAGTAGCTCTATTTTACGCTTCGGGGTAGTCATAATATCTCTCGAATGGTAGCTTAAATCACACTTATCGCACAAAGGTATAAAAAATTTAGGGATGCGTTGAACATTGTTCGCAATAATGTTGTATCTTTGTCAATCAAAAGTGAAATAAAACGTAGAATTATGCTTACACTAAAGCAATTGCGCGACAATACTGAGGAGGCTATACGTCGCCTCGCAAAGAAGGGTGTCGATGCGGCACCTATTATCGCTCGTATCATCGAGCTTGACGACAAGCGTAAGGCTCTCCAGAATGAGCTCGACTCGACGCTTGCGGCACAGAACCAGGCTGCAAAGCAGATTGGTATGCTTATGGGTAAGGGCCTTAAAGAGGAGGCTGAGGCTATGAAGGCCGAGGTGGCCGCTCTCAAGGTTCGCTCACAGCAGCTTAAGGAGGAGTCGGAGCAGGTGGCAGAGGAGCTTCAGAATGAGATTGTGCGTCTGCCAAACTTCCCACACGACAGCGTGCCTGAGGGCCGTACGGCGGAGGATAACGTAGTGGTGAAGCTCGTGGAGAACTACACCGAGATTCCTGGTGAGGCATTGCCACATTGGGAGCTTGCAAAGAAGTACGACATCATCGACTTCGACCTCGGCGTGAAGCTTACGGGTGCTGGTTTCCCTGTCTACAAGGGTAAGGGCGCTCGCCTTCAGCGTGCCTTGATTAACTACTTCCTCGACTGCAACACACGTGCTGGTTATCAGGAGGTTGAGCCTCCAATTATGGTAAACGAGGCTTCGGGATTTGGTACAGGTCAGTTGCCTGATAAGGAGGGACAGATGTATCACGTTACGGCAGATGGATTCTACCTTGTGCCTACGGCAGAGGTGCCTGTGACAAATATCTTCCGCGACGTAATCCTCGAGCAGAGCGAGTTGCCTGTGAAGATGACAGCATACACGCCTTGCTTCCGTCGTGAGGCTGGCTCGTATGGTAAGGATGTGCGTGGCCTTAACCGCTTGCACCAGTTCGACAAGGTGGAGATCGTGCAGGTGGCGCACCCCGACAACTCGTATGAGGCGTTGGAGGCGATGGTGGCACACGTGGAGAGCATCGTGGCATCACTCGGCTTGCCATACCGTATCTTGCGCCTTTGTGGTGGCGATATGTCCTTCACATCGGCTCTTACCTTCGACTTCGAGGTATACTCCGAGGCACAGAAGCGCTGGTTGGAGGTATCGTCAGTATCGAACTTCGAGTCGTTCCAGTCTAACCGTCTGAAGTTGCGCTACCGCGATGATAATCGCAAAACACAGCTCTGTCACACTCTAAATGGCTCGTCTCTTGCACTGCCTCGTATCGTGGCTGCTTTGCTCGAAAACAACCAAACTGAGGAGGGAATTCGCATCCCTGAGGTGTTAATTCCTTACACAGGGTTTGATTTTATAAAATAATTTGTATATTTGCAAGGCGAAACACTCATTTAAACTATAAAGTATTATGGCTTACAAAATTTCTGATTCGTGTGTTGCGTGTGGTACATGCATCAACGAGTGCCCAGTAGAGGCTATCTCTGCAGGTGACATCTATGTTATCGACCCAAGCAAGTGTATCGATTGCGGTACTTGCGCTGGTGTTTGTCCTTCAGAGGCAATTGCTCCTGAGGCATAATTTATTGTGATAGTGGCGCATCTGCGGCCCATCACTTAAAAGTAAGACCCCTCGGGCTGTACTTCGGTACTATCCCGAGGGGATCTTCTTTTTTCTATCTATACATAACAAAAAAAGGGAGGCTCGATGGCCCCCCTAAAAGCAATACCTATATATATTAGGCTCTGTAAAGCTCAACGTCTGATGGCTCCGATGCAAGAATGCAAGAGTAGGCCTCCTCAATCTTACGCGTTGCGTACTTAACGAAAATCTTTGTAGCGTTCAAGTACTCAGACTCCATCTCGGTGGCCTGGCGGAGCATAATGTGCGACATAACGATGTAGCCAGCAATCTCTACCAAACGGCGTGAGTGGAAATCCTTGAAGCCCTGAGCCTCCTTATCGAGAGTCTCAACACGCTCTACGGCAGACTCATACTTCTTACGCAACTCAACAAGGTGTGCGCCCAACGCTGCGGTAGCCTCGCTACGCTCACCCTCCTCATAGCGCAAAATCTGCTCAAGGAACGTACCCTTAGTGACGTGGTTGATAGCCGCTACGACCTGCAACTGGGTGGTACCCTCGTAGATATTCAAGATGCGGGCATCGCGGAATAGGCGCTCGCAAGCGTAGTCCTTCATATAACCTGAGCCACCGTGTACCTGCAACGAGTCGTAAGCAACCTCGTTAGCGAACTCCGAGCCGAAGAGCTTGGCGATAGGAGTGAAGGCATCGGCAAGGCGGTTGTAGAACTTCATCTCCTGACGCTCCTCACCCTCCAACGAACGCTCGTGAGAGATGTGGTTGAGCTGCTTGTAGATATCCACGAAACGTGCTGTCTCATAGAGCAATGCGCGGGATGCGAGGACCTTGGCCTCCATATTCTTAAGCATCTCCGATACGGCAGCAAACTGAATGATAGGCTTGCCGAACTGCTCACGCTCGTGGGCATACTTCAAAGCCTCGCGGTAGGCAGCCTCGGCCAAACCTGTTGACTGTGCCGAGATACCCAAACGCGCTGCGTTCATCAACGACATAACGTACTTGATAAGTCCCATCTTGCGGTCGCCAACCAACGTAGCAGGGGCATTGTTGAAGACCAACTCACAGGTTGGTGAGCCCTTGATACCGAGTTTATTCTCGATGCGGCGAACGATAACGCCACCATCACGCTTGTCGTAGATGAGCATTGACAAACCACGAGCATCCTTCGTGCCATCCTCGGTACGTGCCAAAACGAGCGAGATGTCGCCATCACCATTGGTAATGAAGCGCTTACAGCCGTTAAGACGCCATACACCAGCCTCCTCGTCCCACGATGCCTTGAGCATCACAGCACCAAGGTCAGAGCCTGCATCAGGCTCGGTGAGGTCCATAGCGCAGGTCTCACCAGCAGATACACGTGGCAAAAATTTAGCCTTAATCTCCTCGGTTGCGAACTCGTTGATAGTCTCGGCGCAATCCTGCAAGCCCCAGATATTCTCGAAGCCTGCGTCGGCACGTGCTACCATCTCGTTAGCCATAGCAAAGCAGGTAACAGGCATATTCAAGCCATCGAAGCGGCGTGGTAGAGTCATACCGCCCAAGCCTGCCTCGTTCAAAGCCTCCATATTGCGGACCGTACCCGAGGCGTACTCTACGTGGTCGTTAACAACACGTGGGCCCTCGTGGTCGACACTCTCGGCATTAGCGGCGATAACCTCACCACATACGTCACCGACAATCTCCAACACTCTGCGGTAAGAGTCCATAGCATCCTCCACATCCTGTGGGGCGTAGTCGAAGGTCGACGCATCGGCGAAGTTGCGCTCCTTAAGCTCGATGATTCTCTTCATCAACGGATGAGAGAGGTGATACTGTAAATCCTTATTATCTAAATAAAAGTTTGCCATAGCGCGCCTATTTTGAGTTCTGTTTGTAATACTTAATCATCTTTGGGATGACCTCCTCGACACTACCTGTGATGGCATAGTCGGCAATCTTGTTGATAGGTGCCTCAGGGTCGGTGTTGATAGAGACAATCATAGCCGAGCCATCCATACCTGCGGTGTGCTGAATCTGTCCCGAGATACCGCAAGCGATATACAACTTTGGGCGTACGGTAACACCTGTCTGGCCAATCTGACGCTCGTGCTCCGTGAAGCCTGCATCGACAGCAGCGCGTGATGCTCCTACCTCACCACCAAGTACCTCGGCCAACTCGTGAACCAACGCGAAGCCCTCCTTGGAGCCTACGCCATAGCCACCAGCAACGATAATCGAAGCACCCTTGATGTCAATCTTACGCTCCTCGATATGACGCTCTACGATGCGTACTGCAAGGTCGGTATCCTTAACCATACCCTCCCACGCAATAGCGCGAAGCTCACCAGCAGCAGGGGTTGCCAATGCCTCCTTACGCATAACACCCTCACGAACGGTAGCCATCTGTGGACGGCACTCAGGGTTGACGATAGTGGCGATGATGTTACCACCAAACGCTGGACGAATCTGATAGAGGAGTGAGTCATACTCCTTGCCCGTCTTGGCATCCTTATGCTCGCCGATAACAAGCTCGGTGCAGTCGGCAGTAAGACCGCTATGCAAAGCCGATGATACACGTGGCGCAAAGTCACGACCTACGGGTGTAGCACCGAAGAGTGCTATCTGTGGCTTCTCCTGCTGGATAAGGCCCACCATAACTGCGGTATGTGGTAGGGTGCGGAATGGCGCGAAAATCTCGTTGTCGGCATACCATACCGTGTCGGCACCATACTTCGCCAACTCCGAGGCAAAGCCCTTTACATCGTGGCCAATAACCACTGCCTCGAGCTTCACGCCAAGGGTATTAGCAAGCTCGCGGCCCTTTGTGAGCAGCTCCAACGATACGTCGGCAATGTGCTGCCCCTCAATCTCGATATATACAAATACGTTATTCATACTTCACTCATTGATTAACCGAGCGTGTGGCTCGCGATAAGTTCCTGCATTAGCGACTCGATATCCTTGTCATCCGAGGTGAGGCTCTTGGCCTCCTTGGCAGTGAACACTACGTTCTCAATCTTCTTAACCTTCGTAGGTGAGCCACTCATACCGAGCTGCTCCGCATCAGGGTTTACGTCCGCAGCCGAAAACTCGATAATATGTAGGTAAGGGCGCTCCGCGATGAAGTTCTTTGCCTTATCCTCTGCCGCAGCCATCTCCGATGTTGCGAGGGCATACTTGAACTTCATAACGCGCTTGGCGTTGCGAGGACGGCACTCCTTGGCTGATGAGTTGACGGTGATAACGGCTGGAAGTGGCGAGATAACAACCTCGGTACCACGCTCCAAGCGGCGCTTGATGGTAACCTCCGTAGCGTTGATGTCGAGAAGCTCCTCGGCGTAGGTAATCTGTGGAAGGTCGAGTTTCTGGGCTACCTGTGGGCCTACCTGCGCGGTATCGCCATCGATAGCCTGACGGCCTGCAACGATGATATCAGGGTTAATCTTGCGAAGGGCGCACGAGAGTGCATACGATGTTGCAAGTGTGTCAGAGCCTGCAAACTCCTTGCCTGAGAGAAGGTAGCCTCCATCGGCACCACGGAACATAGCCTCGCGAATGACATCCGCAGCACGCTGTGGGCCCATTGTGAGTACCTCGACAGTAGCATTGCCCAAGCGCTCCTTCATCTGAAGAGCCATCTCCAAGGCGTTGAGGTCCTCGGGGTTGAAGATAGCAGCCAGAGCAGCACGATTTACAGTACCCTCTGGAGTCATAGCATCCTTGCCCACATTACGTGTGTCGGGCACCTGTTTTGCCATAACTACGATTCTTGTTACTTTTTCCATAATAGTCTAATTATGTATATCTTTTTTTCTCGTTCTCTTACTCTTGGGAGGCTTCGTCATCCTCCAATTTCGCGGTCAAAGATACTTAATTTTGTCTAAATGACCATCGTTTTTTCGTGTTTATTTTATCTGCGTTTTCTAACGTGTAGTAAATCAACGTGATAGTGATATGGCGTATTTTTCTATTTTGCCACCACTACTCGTTGATGTCGATGCCTATACGGCGGTAGCAGTTCAGCACGTTGTAGGCCACAACCTCGCGGCGAAAGCGCGATACGTAGGCTCGGCCCTCGGAAATCATCTTTGCACGTAACTCCTCATCTCCGAGGACCTTGTCTATGGCTTGGGCGAGGGCATCGTGGTTCGACGTGTCGACATAGATGGAGTGTTCGCCACCTGCCTCCCTCATAGAGCCGCACTCCGAGGCGATGACGGGAACGCCTACGGTGAGGGCCTCGACAATCGTTGGTGGGAAGCCCTCGTAGAGCGACGGCATAACGTACAACGACGCAAGGCTATACAACGCTGGCATATCGTCGTCGGCAACGCCATAGAGCATATGGATGCGCTCCTGAAGGCCTAACGACTTGATACGGTGGCGGATATGCTGGGTGTGGGGTGTGGCACGGCCTACGATGACAAGTTCGGTGTTGGAGTTGGTCTTGGCAATAGCCTCGACAAGATGTAGTAGGTTTTTGCGTGGCATCTGCGTGCCTACGAAGAGGATAAACTGCTTCGGAAGGTGGTAGCGCTCGGCAACCTCACGCTGGCGCTCCGCGGTGATAGGGCGCAGGAAACGGTCGTGGCAGCCACGGTAGATAACATCAATCTTGTCGGCATCGACGTGGAGGTAGCGCACAAGGTCGTGCTTTATATTCTCGCTGATGGCTATGATGCGGTCCGCGCGGCGTAGTGACGAGGTCATAGTAAGTCGGCGGTAGGCGTTGTACAACGGGCTAAAAAGTCTTCTAAAACGTAGAAAATCAAGGTTATGCACCGTCACGATGCTACGTATTCCTCGGCGCTCCAGGCCAAAGGGTAGCCACTCGGTAAGGCTATGGTAGAGGTCCACATCGCCACGTTTTAGGTCGCGCGAGATAGGCCATAACCTCCACAACCACGATAACTTACGCCAGATGCCACCATCGGGGAGCATAGCCTCGATGTTATGGGTGTCGGCAAGACGCTCGAAGTCGGGCGTGGTGTCGTCGTCGGGGACATACATACGGAAGTAGGTGCGGCGCTGGGCGGCGTGGGCGATAGCCTCGATAAGGAACAGAGCATAGTTGCACAACGTGGCATCGCCCGTTGTGGCATACTTGGCATCGAAACCTATGGTGTTGTTTCGTTTCATCTCTCTACGTATTTATACGTACGCGCACGCGCGTTCATTTGGCAAATATAGTGAAATTTTGCGGTTTGCCAAACTTTTGCCCTCTATGATGAGCGATTTGGGATATAGGGCGGTCGGAGGGGTGGACTTTGGATAAAACGTTAACACACTGAAAATGAGCTGATAATGAGTTGCTCTTAAAATAATTGAAAAAATTATTGAAAATTTTTAATAAAATATTTGGAGGTTTGGAAGAAACGCCTTACCTTTGCAGCGAAGTTTTAAGGTTCATTTAGGTTAGTAGTTTTAGGTTGGTGAGGCAATCGAAAGGTTGTAGCAAAAGTCGCAGACTCAGAGAGATGCGAGTTTTGTTACGAAGACACGAGTTTTAGGTTTACGTGTCGTACCTTTCGGTGGCCTCTATTTTTTTTGTCAAAAAAATAGAGGCCTTGGTGGCCAAACCACATTCACATTCCCCCTAAATCCCCCTTTGCGAAAGGGGGACTTGGTCGTTGCCTTTGGCGAAAAAATAGAGGCTTTGCCTTCCATATCATCCACCTTCTCCCTAAACTCCCTATCCTCCCTAATCTCCTTACCCCACACAACGTGCGTTTTCCCCCTAAAAATGGCACACAACTGCACACAACGCGCACATCACGCACACTACCCCACCCCCTGTGACAATGTGACATTGTGACAATGTGACAACACCCCGCTATATAGATGTTCTGCTCGGTGGTGTGGTAGTCACATTATTACCATCTTCCCATAGTAAACCCTTGTCTATCAATCGCTTAATACGCATAGAGGCTGTGGTGCGACCTATCGACATACACTCTGTAAGTTTGTTTGTCAACGTAGCACGCTCAACGTTTCCGCCGTACTCGTTGTTGAGCAGTTCGAGTATCTTGTCGTTAGCACTCTGACACTCGCCGCCAGGTACGTCGCAGAGCTGCGGAATACCATCCTCCGAGATGGCAAACGCAAAGCGCTGAAATGGCTCGTTACGGCAGAATTGTGGTTCAACGATTGAACAACTACCCGTACGATGAACGAAGAGTACGGACTCTGCCTTGCGCTGCAACGACGAGCCAAGATGGCCACGCGCCTTATCTGTACCAGGATTAGTATGTAATACACAGATAATGTGCGTATTAGTCTGTGTAGAGAGTGCCATAAGCGCACCTACAAGCGCATCACTCTCTTCGAGGTCGTTCGTATTGCGCTGAAGGTCGGCAATACCATCTATAACTACCAGGTCGAAGGGCTGAAACCTTGCGTAGTGATAGATAGTATCTACTACCAATTGGTATCGCTCCTTGGGCGAAAGTTCGCGGAGCATAAGCGTTACGAGGCGTGGCTCCGACATCCCCGCGATGCTTGCTCCCGTCATCTTCGAGATACGCTCTACGACTCTACGTACGTGCATCTCGCCCTGCTCCGTATCTACCCATAACACTCTCATTTTGTAGTTGTTATCTACAAACTTGAAGTTGTCGATACGTTGCGCAGGGAGTGCCATTGCCGAGGCTACAAGAGCCGACGTTAGGAAGGTTTTCTTGCTCTTTGCCTCACCGCAAATGGCCGAGATATTACCTCGCGAGCATACGCAACTGCCGTTGATTGCGATTAGTGGCTCGACCTCGGGCATCTGCTTCGACATATCGAGCATCCACTGTCTAATTCTCTCCTCCGATAGGTCGAATTCGAATGCCTTTACCTGCTCGTCGACCTCACTTTGTCTGTAATCATCTTTCATAGTCATATGATTTAAAATGTTAAATAGTTTTATTTGTGAGTACAAATATATAACATTTAGGAGGCCTTGTCAAGGGTTTATAGGATAAATTTTTGAATTATTTTTTCGGCTATTTTTTAATGTGCAGATTCACAGCGATGTAGCAATTTAACTGGTGGATGCTACGTTGTCACATTGTCACATTGTCACATTGTCACAGGGGGTGGGGTAGTGTGCGTGATGTGCGCGTTGTGTGCAGTTGTGTGCCTTTTTCGGGGGAAAATAACACGTTGTGTGGGGTAGGGAGATTAGGGAATTTAGGGAGGATAAGGAGATTAGGGAGGTTTATAAGGCGTGCCAAACCCCCGCCAACCCCCGCACCCCTCCAAAAAAGCCACCCACCATAGCGCGGGTTGTGGTCGTGCCAAACCCCCGCCAACCCCCGCCAAAATCGCGCGGAATGAGGGGTGTGAGGAGCAAGTGTGGCGAGAGTATTGGGCGGAAGCGCAACTTTTTGTGGCTATCGCTTTTACGTTTCGCGAAAAATTTATATATTTGCACCATTGTCCATATATACATAAGGTATAAAATTCTAAAAATATAAAAAACTAATTCACTATGGGAAGAGCATTTGAGTATCGCAAGGCGAGAAAGATGAAGCGTTGGGGACATATGGCGCGAGTATTTACGAAGATTGGTAAGGAGATTGAGATGGCTGTAAAGGCCTCTGGTCCAGACCCTTCGTCAAACCTCCGCTTGCGTCTTCTTATCCAGAACGCAAAGGCTGAGAATATGCCTAAGGAGAACGTGGAGCGTGCTATCAAGCGTGCAACAGATAAGGATGCTGCAGACTACAAGGAGATGATTTACGAGGGTTATGGCCCTCACGGTATCGCCGTTCTCGTGGAGACTGCTACCGACAACACCAACCGTACTGTGGCTTCGGTGCGTATGTACTTCAACAAGTATGGCGGTACGCTCGGCACATCAGGCTCGGTAGGTTTTATGTTCGAGCATAAGTGTGTCTTCAAGTTCAAGCCTACCGAGGGTGTCGACCTCGAGGAGATGGAGTTGGAGATGATTGACTTTGGCGTTGATGAGTTCTACGCCGAGGAGGGTGAGGTAACTGTTTACGCAGCTTACGAGTCATTCGGTCAGATTCAGACTTGGATTGAGGAGAAGGGCTTCGAGCTTGTATCGGGTGAGGCGGTACGCATCCCTACCGACACGAAGGAGCTTACACCAGAGCAGCGTGAGGCTGTGAACAAGCTCATCGAGCATCTCGAGGAGGATGATGACGTTACCAACGTCTACACCACAATGGCCGAGTCGGAGGACGACGAGGAGTAAGCATTGCAGTAAAGAACATTGTAAATCAAACGTATGAAAAAATTCGCAGAATATAAAGGTCTTGACCTCGCGGGCGTAGCCGATGAGATGTTGGCACGCTGGACCGAGGATGATACCTTTCACAAGAGCATAACAACACGCGAGGGACATCCAACCTTCGTGTTCTATGAGGGACCACCATCGGCTAATGGTATGCCAGGTATCCACCACGTTATGGCACGTACTATCAAGGATGTCTTCTGCCGTTTCAAGACGCAGCAGGGCTACCTCGTACACCGTAAGGCGGGTTGGGATACTCACGGCCTTCCTGTGGAGTTGGGCGTAGAGAAGAAGATGGGTATCACGAAGGAGGATATCGGCAAAACTATCTCTATCGAGGAGTATAACAAAGCGTGCCGCGAGGCGGTTATGGAGTTCACCGACGTATGGGAGGACCTAACACGCAAGATGGGCTACTGGGTGAATATGGACGATCCATATATCACCTACGACAATAAGTTTATCGAGACGTTGTGGTGGCTGTTGAAGCAGCTCTACGAGAAGAATCTTCTCTACAAGGGCTACACCATCCAGCCATACTCACCAGCGGCAGGTACAGGTCTTTCAACCCACGAGCTTAACCAGCCTGGTTGCTACCGCGACGTTAAGGACACCACTTGTACGGCACAGTTCCGCATCCTTGAGCCTAAAGAAGCGATGGAGGGTTGGGGAACACCTGTCTTCTTGGCGTGGACCACAACACCTTGGACCTTGCCTTCGAACACTGCGCTCTGCGTAGGCCCAAAGTATGACTACGTTGCAGTACGCACCTACAACCCTTATGATGGTCAGAAGATTACGGCCGTTGTTGCCGAGCCGCTCCTCTATTCAATCTTCAACAAGAAGGGCGAGGAGTTGGCGTTGGACGCATATAAGGCTGGCGATAAGGTTATCCCATTCGAGGTTGTTGGCAAGTGGAAGGGTACCGAGTTGGAGGGTATGCGCTACGAGCAGCTTATCCCTTGGGTTAAGCCTGTTGAGTGCGACGAGAATGGCAACTGGGTGGAGGCATCTGCTAAGGGCTTCCGCGTAATCCTTGGCGACTACGTTACTGTTGAGGATGGTACGGGTATCGTACATATCGCACCTACGTTTGGTGCTGATGATGCCTTCGTAGCGCGTCAGGCTGGCATCCCATCGCTCTTTATGATTAACAAGCGTGGCGAGACTCGCCCTATGGTCGACTTTACAGGTAAGTTCTACCTTATCGAGGAGCTCGACGAGAAGTTCGCCGCAGAGTGTGTTTCAGAGGCGTATAAGGAGTATGAGGGCCGCTGGGTTAAGAATGCCTATGACCCACAGTTTACGGTTGATGGTCGCTACGATGAGAAGGCTGCCGCTGCTGCCGAGACTCTCGACGTATATATCGCTATCAAGCTCAAGGAGAGTGGCCGCGTATTCAAGATTGAGAAGCATACGCACAACTACCCTCACTGTTGGCGTACCGATAAGCCAGTGTTGTACTACCCATTGGACTCTTGGTTTATCCGCACTACGGCGCTCCGCGAGCGTATGATGGAGCTTAACTCTACCATCTACTGGAAGCCTGAGTCGACAGGTACAGGCCGTTTTGGTAAGTGGCTTGAGAATATCAACGACTGGAACCTCTCACGTTCACGTTTCTGGGGTACTCCACTGCCTATCTGGGCTACCGAGGACCGCACAGAGCTCAAGTGCATCGGCTCGGTTGAGGAGCTTATCGCCGAGATTGAGAAGGCTGTCGCAGCGGGTGTGATGAGCGAGAACCCATACAAAAACTTTAAGGTCGGAGATATGTCGAAGGAGAATTACTCGACTGAGAATATCGACCTTCACCGCCCATACGTAGACAACATCGTGTTGGTATCATCGAAGGGTGAGCCTATGCGCCGCGAGCCAGATTTGATTGACGTATGGTTCGACTCTGGTGCTATGCCTTACGCCCAGGTACACTACCCATTCGAGAATAAGGAGGGCTTCGACCAGATTTACCCTGCCGACTTCATCGCCGAGGGTGTCGACCAGACCCGTGGTTGGTTCTACACGTTGCACGCCATCGCTACAATGTTGTTCGACTCCGTAGCCTTCAAAAATATTATCTCTAACGGCTTGGTGTTGGATAAGAATGGCAATAAGATGTCGAAGCGTCTTGGCAATGCCGTAGACCCATTCGAGGTACTCAAGAAGTATGGTGCCGATGCCACTCGCTGGTATATGATATCTAACTCACAGCCTTGGGATAACCTCAAGTTCGACGTTGATGGTGTTGACGAGTGTCGCCGTAAGTTCTTCGGCACGTTGTATAACACCTACTCGTTCTTCGCCCTCTACGCCAATATCGACGGCTTCACAGGCCAGGAGGCGGAGGTTGCCGTTGAGCGTCGCCCAGAGATTGACCGCTGGATATTGTCGGAGTTGAACACCCTTATCAAGGATGTTACGAAGTACCTCGAGGATTACGATCCTACGCCTGCGGCACGTCGCATCGACCAGTTTGTTAACGAGAACCTCTCTAACTGGTACGTTCGCCTCAACCGCAAACGTTTCTGGGGCGGCTCTATGACGGAGGACAAGTTGGCCGCTTATCAGACTCTCTACACTTGCTTGGAGAGCGTAGTTATGTTGGCAGCGCCTATCGCGCCATTCCTCTCAGACCGCATCTTCTGCGACCTTAACGCCATCAGTGGCCGTCACACCGAGTCTTCGGTACACCTCTCGGAGTATCCAAAGTGCAACGAGGCTCTTATCAACGCTGAGTTGGAGGATATGATGTCGTTGGCACAGCGCGCCTCATCTATGGTGTTGGCATTGCGCCGTAAGGTGAACATCAAGGTTCGCCAGCCACTTCAGAAGATTATCATTCCGGTGTTGGACAAGGGTATGGCAGAGCATATCGACGCAGTCCGCGCTCTTATTATGAACGAGGTTAACGTCAAGGATATCGAGCTTATCACCGACACTACGGGCATCATCACCAAGCGCATCAAGCCAAACTTCAAGACTCTTGGTGCCAAGTGTGGCAAATATATGAAGCAGGTGGCTGCCCTCGTAGCATCATTCACACAGGAGCAGATTGCTGCCGTGGAGGCTAATGCCGAGACTATCCTCAAGGTCGAGGATCAGGAGTTCGTTACCACTGCCGCCGACTTCGACATCACTTCGGAGGATATGCCAGGCTGGTTGGTAGCCTCGGAGGGTAAACTCACCGTGGCCCTCGATATCACCATCACCGAGGAGCTTCGCCGTGAGGGTGTAGCCCGTGAGTTGGTCAACCGCATCCAGAATATCCGTAAGGAGTCTGGCTTCGAGGTAACCGACAAGATTCGCGTAGAGGTAGAGGCTAACGAGCTTACCGAGAGTGCTATCGCATCGTTCGCGGAGTACATCGCACAGCAGACCTTGGCCCTCGATGTCAAGGTGTCAGCCGCTCCTGCGGGTGATTTCGTTGTCGATTCCGACCTCGATGAGTCACCACTCAAGATTGCCGTAACGAAGGCATAAGGCCCCGCCTATACATATATTAAATAAGAGGTGTAGCATCTTCGGGTGTTGCACCTTTTATTTTGCCAAAAGTTGTAGAAATATTTGCATATGTCATAATTTTTGTTTAATTTCGCTTATTATTGATGGATAACCGTACTAAATCGTTACGATTATGGCAGAGGAGAAGACACGCTACAACGACGCAGAACTCGAGGAGTTCCGTCTACTTATAGAGCAGAAATTGGCATCGGCACGTGCCGACTATGATATGTTGCGCACCGCAACCAGCAACGAGAACGACACCGAGGACTCATCTCCAACCTTCAAGGTTATGGAGGAGGGTGCTACGACGCTCTCACGTGAGGAGTATGGCTCGTTGGCACAGCGCCAGGCGAAGTTCATCCGCAACCTCGAGATGGCTCTTGTCCGCATCAAGAACAAGACCTACGGCATCTGCAAGACCACAGGCAAGCTCATCCCTCGTGAGCGTCTTTTGCGTGTTCCTCACGCTACGGAGTGTATCGAGGCAAAGACCGCCCGCAAATAGTCTTTCTTGTGATAAGGCAGCATCTGCGGCCTCTCAATCATAAGCCCAAATGGGACGTACACCAAGTACTACCCATCTGGGCTTATTTCTTTATCGAGACCACATCTCCCGCCTTCTGACAAGAAAGTCCCTCACACTCTCCATCGGTGGCTTTCTCGTGTCAGCGCCACATTAGCACCACTCTAACTCCAAATCATTTCTTGTGATAGTGGCGCGTTAGCGGCACATCCCTAAAAGTAAATCACCCAGGTCTGTACTTCTTGTACTATCCCTTGGGTGATTTCTTTTGTGATGCACCACTACCACACCACTCTAACAAGAAATTCCCTCACACTCCTTAACCTCCTTAATCTTCCAAAACTCCGCCCTTTCCCTATTCCCCTCGCGCTATCCTCCCTCCCGCCTTCTGAGAAGAAAATCCCTATCCTCCTCTAATCTCCTTAAACTCTCTTTCCTTTTTTCTTGGAAAATTTATAAGTTTTTCCTAAATTTGTTCAGTCTATCGGTAAATTTTACCTATGAGTAACACATCTTCGTAAGATGCTATGTAAATACCGAGATTATACAGTCGTGGGCAGAACAAAATATTAAAGAAAATTACACTTATATGAAAGGTTTTAAACTACTATTATCCCTATGCTTGCTCCTTGTCGTTGAGGCGGCGCAGGCACAAAACAACAATATCTATGTTTGGGATGTGACAAGATCGATGATAGGCAAGGGTACTGTCAACGGTCAGAAGACCCCTAACGTATACGATAAGGTTGAGAACTATCTTATCGAGGATATCAAGAACATCTCTATCCCAAGTACAAGAATTATCGTAATCCCATTCCAGGAGGGTGTGTTGTTCGACTATATCCTTACTGCTCCTGATGCTACGCAGAAGTCGAAGGACGCTATCATAGCACAGATTAAGGAGGTGGGACCAAAGTGCTTCACATTGCCTCATAGCAATACAAACATCGCGGGACCTATCGACTACGCATTTGAGCAGTATCAGCGTGCTGATCACAACGATAAGGTTGTAGTGCTTACCGATGGTGCGCAGAATATGGCGGGTGGCCGTGATGCCCTCAATAGAGCTATCCAGAGATGGAGTCTGAACTCAGAGGAGAGAGACTATATGGTCTATGTTATGACCACCACAAATGCTGAGAAGCCTACAGATGGTGAGGTGGATAAGGTTGTCTACGTAGATCATAATGAGTTCAAGGAGCAGATCGTAAGCCTCTCGCTCAGCCCAAAGCAGAACATAGACTTCAACATCAACGATATGACATCCTTCGTGATTTCGTTCACCAAGAATAGCGATATTGCTATCCCTGATGGCATTAAGGTGGCAGTTAAGAGTCAGTATGGTTGCCCATTGGCTATCGACGAGGAGTATGTGATTAGCAACGGAGCCATCACTCTTGCGCCAAAGTTCGATTTCGAGACATTGAAGAGTAAGCTTCCAGCTGAGGTTGCTCCATATAAGTTGCAGTTGAGCATCGTGAATGCTGATGAGGTAAAGGAGAAACATAAGACCTTGGTGTCGCTCACACCTGCCGAGATTACCCTTACTATCAAGTATAAGAGGGAGCGTATTTTGATCGTAGAACTAATGGATTAATTGAGATATGAGACGTTTTTTTAGCATCGCTGTATTATTTATAGTAGCGTTTTTATTTGTCGGCTGTCAGGGAAAAGAGGGCGTTGACTGGGGTGAAACGAAGTTCTATAAGAGTTCGTTCTTGAAGAGCTACAAGCCTGTTGTGATGTCTCGAACATTGAACTTTAGTCTCAATGAAGGTGCATCGGATATGTGTAACCGAGAGTTCTCATTCGAGGTGCAGGAGAAGTTGCCATCAGGAAAGATGGAGAAGGCTCAGGGTATCATCGTATATAAGAATGGCGAGAAGTGTGCTGATAACATCCTTCGTGTTAAGGGTGGCGAAGGTGAGGTAGAGTTGGGTATTGAGTTTACCGAAGCTGTTGAGGAGGGTAACCATCACTACTTTTTGGCAGCCAAGTCGCTTAACGGCCTTGATAATGTCCGATATATCCGCCTCGATGAGGGCTTCATTGCCAAGAAGAGAGATATTATGAACCCTGCGAATAAGTGGTTGATGCTAATCTCTATGGCATTGGTGGCCTTCTATCTGTTGTGGTTGATATTGTTGCGTCGTATATTTTATCCACACGTTAGGTTCTCGAAGGTCTATGTGACCTATCCTGGATGCTCTGACGATGTAGTTATTAGATTCAATCATCGCTGCAAGGTAATCTTCACAAATAAGCCAAAGAAGCAGAACTTCCTCCACACTATGTTTATGGTAAGAGATGAAGTTATTGTGAACGAGTGCTGGACATCGGAGGTAAAGTTGCTTCCTGCGAAACACCCATATGTAAAGGTGGTATCTCGTTTGAGTGTCGACCCATCACCGCAGGAGAGACCAGAGCGTAAGGAGACCTTCTATGTCTACAACGACGATAACCAGAAGATTGGTATCCAAACATCATAAACCTATATTTATTATATAAAGACCGAACTAAAATTATTAACTTAAATACTAAACTTATATGAGACCTACAATTTACATCGGTTTGGGTGGTACAGGTATCCGTGCTATCTCACACGCAAAGAAGCTATACGAGGATGTTTACGGCAAGGGCAATATTCCAAACTCTATCGCATTCTTGGCGATGGATTTCAACCTAAAGGATATTGATAGCCCAAGTTTGGCAACCCCTATGGGTGATGATGCCGTACTTATCAACTATAGTGGTAGTCCTCGTGAGCACTATGCAAGCCGTGCAGCAAGGGGTGCATATCGTTGGATGTTTGATGGCAACACCAGCTCGTTGCAGAATAAGATCTCTGACGGTGCAGGTCAGGTTCGTACCACTGGTCGTTTCTATACCGAGTACATTATGACCTCTATTGAGCCAGCTTTGGCTCGTTGCTGGCAGCAGGTTTCAAACCTTACATATGTAAATAATAATGGAGAGGCAGTTCCTTGCGAGGAGATTGATATTCACATTGTTATGTCTCTTGCTGGTGGTACAGGTGCAGGTTCGTTCATCAATATTGCTGAGATGGTTCATCGTAACTATGGCTCACGCGCTCATATCATTGGTTATGGTGTTCTTCACGGCATCTTCCGTACTATTGACACAACCGGAACACAGACTCGTCGCGTAAGAGAGAATGCTTATTCTTCAATTCTCGACCTCGACTATTTGATGTCAGCAGATATTCATAACCCAATACAGTTGGATATCAATGGTGGTGTTCGCACTTTGACAGGTCCTATCTTCCACGAGTTCTTCGTAATCGACAACGTTACAGCAGTGGGAAACATCGTTCCTAACGTTAACTCACTCTGTGAGGCTATTGGTTCTTGCCTCTTCGCAAGTAGCGGTGATATGGGTTCTACTATCCAGGGTGGTCAGAGCAACAACCGTTGGACACAGGGTAACTACGGTATCCTTCACAAGAAGGGCTGGGTTCAGGCACTTGGTGGTTGCCAGGTGGTATATAAGGGTGAGCTTTTGGCAAATATCTATGGCTATAGAGCTGCTATTGAGCTTATTCGCAAGATGCGCTTGGAGACTGCAGATGTTAGAGAAAGCGTTATCGGCTGGATGGAGGAGTCAAAGGTTCGTGAGGATGAGGGTCGTGACTACCTAATCGACACTATCTACTCTCCAGAGACTCTTGGCAAGATTAAGGATCCACGTGTAGATATCAACGACTCTATTTTCAATACTCACACCGAGATAGAGAAGTATACCAATACTCTCGTTGAATTCCCTGATACAAAGGCTCTTGATATTCTTGAGTCAGAGAAGAAAGAGTTGCTTCGTGAGAAGTTGACCGATATCTTGGCTTCAGAGAATGGTGTAGGTGCTGCAAAGCAGTTCCTTGCTACATTGAAGTCTTACTTGCTTATCTGTAAGCGAGAGATGGAGGCCGAGGCAGCAGAACTTGAGCAGCAGAAGTCTAACAAGGAGCAGGGTGTAAAGCGTGCTTTGAAGGAGTACGAGGAGTATTGTAACCGTAGCTTCCTTCGCCGTACCGACAGAGGTAAGGAGGAGCATTTGGGCGAGGTAACTGTAGCTGCGAAGTCTACCCTTAAGACTGCTATTGAGATTAAGCGTCGTGAGGCTGCACGTGATATCTTCATTGCTTTGTTGAGTGAGGTAGATCGTTATGCATTGCAGATTAGCGCTATGGACCAGTTGTTGGACAATTTGAGTAGAGAGTATACTGATTGCCTTGCTGATGCAGAGCACGAGAAGGGTTCAACAGTATTCGAGTACGATTTGTCATATAACGAGCGTATAAATATGCCTTTCAATGCCGATGAGGTGGGTCTTGCAGGCTTTATGTCAACCCTCACAACATCGTTGTTGGATATGGATATCCAGAAGGATTTGAAGGCTGCTATTGACAAGTATGTAGCATCATTGCCAGAGGCTGTTGCATATCGCACAAAGCGTTTGATCGATGTTATCAATGGTCTTGATGACAAGGAGTATGCTATCCTTAAGAGCAATATCGAGGCAAAGTCAAGCTCGTTGCTCCGTATCAACAACCGTGGTCAGGAGAATAACGATGGTAAGCCA
This sequence comes from Alistipes sp., assembly GCA_017559615.1. Next base: position 44,911 of record JAFYRB010000015.1, read on the forward strand.
ACAGACTTGCTCGTACGTGAGTACTTGATTTCTCTCTTCTGTGATCAGGGTGAGCAGTGTCGTCTTGAGACCGACCAGGCATTTATCCGTAGTGCAACAGGTGCTGCTGGTTGTCAGTTTATGCCTAACCCTTGCGAGGCACTTCGTCAGAAGATGTTTATCTTCCGCGCAGAGTATGCTGTTATCCCTTACTGTATCGATGCATTCAACGATATGGTTGTCGATGCTTACGATACTCAGGTTAAGGCATCTATGGCTGCAGGTGCTACAGCCTTCAACCCACACTTTGACAAGGCGATGTTCGAGGAGATGCGTAAGAAGAACTTCAAGTTGGAGCCAGAGCTTCCAAACGAGGCTATGTTCTACTGGGTATGTGGTCAGATCTTCGGTTTCACCGATGTTACCGAGACTTGCTACATTATGGAGAAGGAGAGCGATGGTACTCCTATCAAGATCAAGTCGAAGGAGGATGTTGTTCACAAGAAGTATATCAGCTGTCGTAAGGGTAAGTACTACTTCTGGCAGGAGAAGAGCAACGAGAATGGTAAGGATAAGAAGTGGTATCCTATCGGTGGCGTCTCTACAGGCGACCGTGGTAAGGCATTTGACAACTTCAAGGCTATCACTCTTGCAGAGTTTAAGTCAGATCTCCACGCCTTTATCACTCAGTTGAAGCAGACAATGGGTAGCGCGCAGATTAAGGCTATTATCAGCGAGTTGCGCGATATGGGTAAGGAGGATTATATCGACCTCGTACTCTGTACCGATAAGTCAAGCTCTACATACTACAGTCAGAATAAGAAGGAGCTCACACAGATTGATGACGAGTGGGCATACATCTGCGATGAGACAAGTGGTCTTGAGAGCGCTATTGATAACCTCAAATAATAATCTCTTATGTCAATCTTTGCTCATATATTTATAGGCAAGGAGTATAAGGATTTGGCATCAAACATTGGCCGTGCTACGCTAAAATATGGCGGAAGCACGGCTATTGCCAACATCAACTATTTGGTTGCCGACATTAAGGGTGAGCAGCTACAACTAAGCCGCCTCACCATTAAGGATACATCTCCGAAACCGGAGTTGGTTGGCCAGGATAGTTATACAGAACTTGCGTGGAACGATTACTCTGCGACATCTCTACAGGATTTTGGTAAGAGATGGCGTGAGGTATACAACGAACTCATCACTGCAGTGACAGGTGTGGGATGTCTTAATGTGATGTTCCATCTGCCACTCTATAAAGCCTCAAGTATGGATGACCTACAGAAGGTTTATAAGGGTGTAATGAGTTCGAGCTTACCTATGCAGCTTGACTGTGTAGGCTATTGTGATGACTTTGCGGATGTCCTTGAACCAGGCCTGAAGCATATGGATAAAGTCGCAGATCAGGTGGGTAAATTCATCGCCTTCCGTAAGGCGGAGAATCTCTCCGTGACACAGCATCTTATCGTATTGCAGAACACTAATCGTTTGGGTATTACACTTGGCCTCGATAGAGAGTCGTTGGTAAATGTTATTACTCATTTTGCCATTAGCTGTAGTAATTATTACGATGAGTTGTTCCCAAATGTCGTTGTTTATCAGGATGTTGTAGCGTTTGGTATTTCAACTATTCAGGTTGATAAATATCTGATGTTGGACTACCTCCTCAGTCGCACGTTGCTCAATGCAATGGATATTGCTTCTGTCAACAATAATGATGTGAGTGCAAGCTATGCTGGTGAGGTTACCGATGACATTCTAAAGAGTAAACTCCATTTGCTTACTGAGTTCTTTGCCAAGGAGGGAGAGATTCCATTCTCGGAGGTGCAGAAGCAATTTGGTGAGGCTGCAGACGATATTTACAATGGTTTTAAGGAGAGTTTGGATCGTACGAAGAGTATCCCAGAGAAGACTGCCATCTTGGCAACTTTGCTCTCGAAAACGGATTGTGAGTTGTTTACAAACTCAATATATAACCAAGATGGTATACGCATCTATGATCTCTTCTCGGAAGGCATTGACTTCTTTATTGAAAATGATTATGGTGACTACCTGAGGGTATCTGGTCAGAGGCCAAGTAACCCTATTCCAGAGCTGAAGAGGTTAGACTCTTTGGTGGTAGATATGGAGGCGCAGCGCAGAGACCTTGAGGAGCAACTTATTACTCTTGGGCAGCAGATAGATAAGAGTCACTCTGTTGATGAGTGTTATCTTGAGGACGGTGTGTTCCATTTCAAGGGACAAAATTTCCGTCTTATGCCCGATTTGGAGCAGGAGCCTCTCGAGGATACATTTGTGCCAAATGAGGGATTGAGTATTCCTGAGAGTCTTGATCTACGTGTAGGTTTCCGCCCAATTCAGAATCAGGGAGCGCAGGGCTCTTGCTTGGCGCACGCGATGGTTGCTATTTTTGAGTACGCTATGAAGTTGAGCAACTGCAAGGAGCTTGATTTGAGCGAGGCATTCCTATACTACAATGCTCGAGAGGAGGATTCTACGGGCGATGTATCGACGAATACCGATACGGGTTCGCGTGTTAAGCCTGCAGTCTTGTCTCTTATGAAGTACGGCCTTGCACAGGAGGAGTTCTGTCGTTACAACGATGAGGATTTCACAACGAAGCCATCCGCAGCTGCGTATGAAGATGCTGCTAATCGTAAGCTAATCAAGGCTATGAACGTCGATAAGAGTACTGCGGCTATCAAGGCAGCCTTGGCAGAGGGATATCCTGTGGTAATCTCGTTGGCTTTGTGCAAGAGCTTTGGATCTGCTTATAAGGATGGTTATGTGCAGATGCCTTCACAGGAGGAGATTAAGGAGCGTTTTACACCTAGTGAGGAGCCTCAGGAGAGGCACTCGTCACACGCAATGGTCATTGTGGGCTATAGCGATAAGTTGGGCCGTTTCATTGTTCGTAACTCTTGGGGTGATGAGTGGGGCGATCAGGGCTATTGCTATATCCCTTACGAGTATATCGATCATCAGGATCTATGTCAAAGTGCCACAATCTTCACTGAAATTGCGTCGCTCTCTACGCTAAAGATGGAGAATATCCCAACACTTTCGGTGGATGATCAGGATTTGAATGTTCGCTACTATATCACACAGGCTGCGCTTGCAAAGATTGAGAGTGACTTGGCGACCTCGCGTAAGCGTCGTAACGAGTTGTTCTTCATCTGCTCGAACCTTATAGCACAGTTCTCGTCTCAGCCTATCACACGCGATAGCTACTTGCGTGCTGCGGATGACGCTTTGGCAAAGAGAATTGAGGAGAAAAAGAAGCGTTGTCGTGAGATTGAGGATGAGTTGACGGAGTTGGCAAAGGAACAGCGTAGGTACAACATAAAGATGATATTGTTGACCGTAGGTGTGATTATTGCTACTTTCTTGGTACTCTGGGCTGCGAACAAGGTGGCGGGATTAATAAACGAGGAGTATCATATTAGCTATTTTAAGTCGTTATGGGTCCTTGTGCCATACTTCATCTATCTGTTCTTTGCTGCGGGTAAGCAGTGGAGAGACTATCGTGAGAAGAAGCACGAACTTGAGAATGAACTCGAACGTCTGGAGTCAAAGATAAAGTCCGAGGAGAAGATTAAGCGAGAGCTTAAGTACAAGACCTTTGCGACCTACCATTTGATGCAGGAGATGAATAGAGTGCGAAACCTCTTGGAAAATAGATACCTCAACCATCTTCACCTTCTTAACAACCTTCGAGCTTGGTATAAGGAGATTGATCTAATGTCAATGTCAAATATGTCGAAGGATGGTATTCCTATTATCTCGTTGTTGGAGAAGCCGCTTTTGGATAAGTTCTTTGATCGAGAGTTGAAGGATAATAACAAGTTCGAGATCGACTTCTGTTCTGCTATCCAGTCTGATGAGTTGATCAAGAAGGAGGAGTTGGAGGCATTGCGTCGCAGTTTGGTTGATACAGCGACTATTAATCTGTATCAGTATCCAAAGATTGCGAACTTCAATATGTCGGAGCATATTGTTAACAATACCTATGGTTGGTTGGCGCCAGTGGATAGAACTTTGGGAAATAAGTGTGCAAGTCAGGCGGACTTGTTTATCCACTTCAGCTCATCTGCAAGCCCTAATATCCAGGTGCTTTGTAAGCTTATAGCCCCTGATGTTGCGACCTATGCCAATGGTCTTGTGTCGAAGTTCCAGCCAACACCTGGTCTTCTCAATTCGGATGATAAGTCAAGGGTTACTTATATTACTATTGCTCCATTGCAAATTGCTGATTGTGAGATTTTGTAGTGGTAGTGATGTTGTCTATCAGAAGATAGCTCGGATATTTCCGGGCTATTTTCTTTTTTAATAGGTCCAACCTTCTGTAGTGCTGGCCAAAAACATAGTAAAATATTTCGCCCTTTGGAATTTTTTTCGTAACTTTGACAAGATAACTGCGCACGTGTGCGTTTGTGTAACTAAACAAAACATCACGTGAGCTAAAAACCGTATAACCGAAAACAAATTTCAAACCTAAAACAATAACAATATGAGAAAACTACTTCTCGGTGACGAGGCTATTGCACAGGCCGCTATCGACTCAGGTCTTTCGGGCGTATATGCCTATCCAGGTACTCCGTCTACCGAAATTACAGAATTTATTCAGCTCCGCGAGGAGAAGCGTGGCGATGCCCAGAACCCTATCTTCTGCCGCTGGGCTACTAACGAGAAGACCGCTATGGAGGGCGCTCTCGGTATGTCGTATATGGGCAAGCGTGCATTGGTATGTATGAAGCACGTAGGTATGAACGTTGCTGCCGACCCATTTGTAAACTCTGCGATGACAGGCGTAAATGGTGGTTTGGTAGTTGTTGCTGCCGACGACCCTTCGATGCACTCATCACAGAACGAGCAGGACTCACGTTTCTATGGTAAGTTTGCGTTGATGCCTATCTTCGAGCCATCATCACAGCAGGAGGCTTACGAGATGACACGTGCTGCATTCGAGCTTTCGGAGGCTTTCAAGCTCCCAGTTCTTATGCGCGTAACTACACGTATGGCTCACTCACGTGCCGTTGTGGAGATTACCGACGAGCCACGTAAGCAGAACGATATTAACCGTCCAGAGGATGTGCGTCGCTGGATTTTGTTGCCAGCATTCGCAAAGAAGCGTTACGTAGAGCTTCTCTCACAGCAGGATGACCTTCAGAAGGCTGCCGTAGAGTCGAAGTACAACTGGTACAAGAAGGGTGAGAACCCAGAGCGTGGTGTAATCACAACAGGTATCGCTTATAACTACTATATGGAGAACTGCGCCGACTGCAACTCTCGCAGCGTTCTCAAGATTTCGCAGTATCCACTCCCTGTGGCTCTTATCGAGAAGATGGTCGAGGATGGTGCCAAGGAGATTCTCGTTATGGAGGAGGGCCAGCCTGTGGTAGAGGAGATGGTTCGCGCTATCGTTCCTTCAACCGTAGCTGTTAAGGGCCGTCTTACTGGCGACCTTCCACGTGTTGGCGAGCTTAACCCAGACTCTGTACGTAAGTCATTGGGTATGGCAGCTTTGGAGAACCTCGAGGCTGACGATATCGTTGTAGCACGTCCACCAGCATTGTGCCAGGGCTGTGGCCACCGCGATATGTATAAGGCGTTGAACGAGGTTGCTGCGGAGTATGAGAACCCACGTATCTTCGGTGATATCGGTTGCTACACATTGGGTGCGTTGCCTCCATTCCAGGCGTTGCACGCTTGTGTGGAGATGGGTGCTTCAATCACTATGGCTAAGGGTGCTTCGGATGCAGGTCAGTTCCCATCGTTTGCCGTTATCGGTGACTCTACATTCACCCACTCTGGTATGACAGGTCTCTTGGACTGCGTGAACTCGAATGCCAACGTTGTTGTAGTTATCTCGGATAACCTCACAACAGGTATGACCGGTGGTCAGAACTCTGCGGGTACAGGCAAGCTTGAGGATATCTGCCGCGGCTTGGGCGTTCATCCAGACCACGTACGTGTTGTTGTGCCACTTCCAAAGAATATGGAGGAGATTAAGACTATCTTGCGCGAGGAGATTGAGTACAAGGGCGTATCCGTAGTTATCCCACGTCGTGAGTGTATCCAGACTGCGAAGCGTCACGCAAAGGCTCGCGCAGCAGCAAAGCAGGAGTAATTCAGTCCGCTAACAATAGATAAACTGTTAAAAACGAAACTATTATGAAGAAAGATATTATTTTGGCAGGCGTCGGCGGACAGGGTATTCTGTCGATTGCAACGGTTATTGGCGAGGCAGCCTTGGCCGAGGGTTGGAACATCAAGCAGGCTGAGGTTCACGGTATGAGCCAGCGTGGTGGTGATGTTCAGAGTAACTTGCGTCTCTCGACCGAGCCTATCGCTTCGGACCTTATCGCAAAGGGTGGTGCCGATATCATCATCTCGTTGGAGCCTATGGAGGCATTGCGCTATTTGCAGTATTTGAAGAAGGATGGTTGGGTTGTTACCTCTAACGTACCTTTCGTGAATATCCCTAACTACCCTGCGGAGGAGGAGCTTAACGCCCACCTTGCAGCGTTGCCACACTGCGTATCGCTCAACGTAGAGCAGCTTGCCAAGGATGCAGGCGCTCCACAGCAGGCCGCAAATATGGTGTTGTTGGGTGCTGCTATCCCTATGCTCGACATCGAGTTCGAGAAGATCGAGGCAGGTATCCGTCGTATCTTTGCTCGTAAGGGTGAGGAGGTAATCGAGAAGAACCTTGCAGCGGTGCGTGCAGGTTATGAAAACTCAATCAAAAAATAGTAGAACAATGGATAGACCATTAGATAAACAGACGGTAGATAACATCTGTATTGCCAACGGTTTGCGTAACGCGAAGGAGCTTGGTGCAGCCTCTATTCGCCAGTTCGTTAGCGTTGTTAAGGATATCGAGGCAAAGATGGGTGTTGAGTATATCCGTATGGAGATTGGTGAGCCAGGCTTGCCAGCCGAGATGATTGGTATCGAGGCGGAGCACGAGGCGTTGTTGTCGGGCGTAGGTTCGAAGTACCCACTTATCACAGGTATCGAGCCTCTAACAAAGGAGGCATCACGCTTCATCAAGGCCTTCATCAACCTCGACATACCTCCTGTATGTATCGTGCCTACGGTAGGCTCTATGCAGGGTGCTTTTGCTACGTTTATGGCCCTCTCGCAGATGCGTAAGGACCGCGATACTATCCTCTTCATCGACCCAGGCTTCCCAGTGCAGAAGGCACAGTGTAAGGTTCAGGGCATCCGCTTCGAGTCGTTCGACGTTATCGACTATCGTGGCGAGAAGTTGGAGCAGAAATTGGAGGAGATTCTCTCTTCAGGCCGTATTAGCGGTATAGTCTACTCTAACCCTAACAACCCTACGTGGATGTGTCTTAACGAGGAGGAGTTGGAGATTATCGGACGTATGGCTACCAAGTACGATGTTATCGTCGTTGAGGACTTGGCATACCTCAATATGGACTTCCGCGAGGACCGCTCGAAGCCATTCGAGGCGCCATATCAGCCATCAGTAGCTCGCTATACCAACAACTGCTTGCACCTTCTCTCAGGTTCAAAGATGTTCTCTTACGCAGGTCAGCGTATCGCCATTGTGGCTATGAACCCTGCGCTTGCGGAGCGTTGCTACGAGGCTCTTGCCGAGAAGTATGGCAACGATGGTGAGTTCCGTCGTAACTTCATCTTCAACATTCTCTACGTACTCTCATCGGGTGTTCCACACTCTGCGCAGTACGCCTTGGCAGCTATGTTCCGTGCGGCATCGGATGGTCGTCTTGACTTCGTTGGCCACACTCGCGAGTATGCTCGTCGTGCGCAGCGCGTTAAGGAGATTATGGTTAAGAATGGCTTCCATATCGTCTACGATAAGGATTGCGACCAGGAGGTTAGTGATGGTTTCTTCTTCACCTTCGGCTATAAGGATATGACTGGCGAGCAGCTTATCAACAAGCTCATCTACTACGGTATCTCGGCTATTACGCTTGCTCCTACGGGTAGCTCACGTGAGGGCTTGCGTGGTTGTGTGTCGATGATTTCGGACTATCAGTACGATGAGTTGGACAAGCGCTTGAGAATGTTTAGCCAAGATTATTAATGAATAGGGGCTGCCCGTCGAGGACAGCCCTTCTTAAACCAAATAACGTATGAATTTAGTTAGTGCGGCAGAGGCCGTAAAACTTATTAAGTCGGGTGACTCGGTTTACATTCAGGGTTCTACGTCAGTTCCCGAGGTGTTGGTGCAGGCTATGACCGACCGCGCCGAGGAGCTTCGTGGCGTGAAGGTGTATACCGCATTTGCTATCGGTCGCTGCGATGCCCCTTATGCTAAGGCGGAGCTTCGTGACTCTTTCGAGCCATTGAGCTTCTTCGTTGCGAACAACCTCCGTAAGGCTATCAACGAGGGTGTTGCGCAGACTATCCCTGCCTTCTTGGGCGAGATTCCATTCTTGTTCCGTTCGGGCCAGATTCCTTTGGACGTAACACTCCTTAACGTTTCGGAGCCTGACGAGGAGGGCTACTGCTCTTATGGTGTCTCTGCCGACCTCGCATTCTCGGCTGTTGAGTGTTCGAAGGTTGTCATCGCGCAGGTGAATAAGTATATGCCACGCACCTTTGGTGATCCTGTCATCCACGTCTCGAAGATTGATGCTCTGGTACGTGGTGACGAGCCACTTGTTGAGGTTCCTACGGTTATCCCTAACGATGTAGAGCGCCGTATCGGTAACTTCATCGCATCGGAGATTCCTGATGGTGCTACGTTGCAGATTGGCGTAGGAGGTATTCCTAACGCAGTTCTCGATGCATTGCACGACCATAAGCACCTTGGTCTTCACACCGAGGCTATGACCGATGGCGTGGTGCCTCTTATCCAGAAGGGTATCATCGACAACTCGTTGAAGAAGATCTATCCAGGACAGTCTGTAGCGTGCTTGTGTCTTGGTAGCCAGCGTCTTTACGACTACTTGGATGGTAACCGCGACGTTGTTATCCGTGACGTAGCGTGGACCAACGACCCACAGAACATCCGTCAGAATCCTCGCGTTATGGCCGTAAACTCGGCTATCGAGGTTGACCTTACGGGCCAGATTTGCGCCGATAGTATCGGTGAGCGCATCTTCTCGGGCGTAGGTGGCCAGCACGACTTTATGTATGGCGGTGCTTTGTCGGAGGGTGGTAAGTGCTTCATCGCATTGCCATCTATCACTACGAAGGGTATCTCGAAGATTGTCCCTACGCTCACAAAGGGTGCAGGTGTTGTAACTACCCGCTTCCAGGCGCAGTATATCGCTACGGAGCACGGTATTGTCTATCTTCGTAACAAGTCGCTTGCCGAGCGTGCTAAGTTGCTTATCTCTATTGCCGACCCATCGGTCCGTGAGGAGTTGGAGCGCGCAGCGGTTGAGCGCTTTGGTATTGGTTTCCTTCGCTTGTCATAATTTCGTAGCGTAGGGTATCCCCGATACTCCAAACAGTTATCCCGACACAGGGTAGTATTCCAAGTACCACTCTCTGTCGGGATTTTTATGTTGCTATACGTCCGATGTCTATTGATGTGGCGAGCTTAACATACCATCAATCTTTATCAGCATTCGTGATGTCCAATCCCTCTCCTCTGCTACGAAGTAGAATAGGTCGTCTGCGATATCTTGCTCGGACGTAGTCATATCCGTTAATCGCTCATCGTATGCCTTAAGAAGCTCCTTTGCATATACAAAATCGCCTATCTTGAGATATGTTATAATCTCGGTTTTGTAGGCGTTTATATTCGAATGATTTATCATCCTTGCACAACGTATGGCATCGAATATCTCGTTGATATGCTTTACACCATCGGATAGCGTGAGAAGACATCGTGCCTTTAGAAGATAGTCATCATCATTAGCAACATTATTCTCAATATTCTGATTTACAGTTGCTAACGCCTGTCTAAATCGTCCCATATTAAACCTCGAGACTGCCACGTCGCTAACGGCAAACGATATCATCTGCTCGTAGAATAGCTCCTCATCAGTTACGGGAGTTCCAGCGTTTTCTATGCGATGTCCCAACTCAAGGTCAGTGTCGTCCTCGATAAACGTAGAGTTGTATCTTTTGTAGATATCTATTATTTTAATTCTGTTCAAGGCTGTTGCGAGTGCATTTTCATCATAGCCAAGATGTTTGAGGATGTCTACGGCAACAGCATCTGCAAACAAATCTTGTTCGTGGTCGTATTCCATTCCCAATCTATCTACGGAATCTTCAGCAATTGCTGATGCGAATAGGGCAGTTGACGTGGTTAAGGCACCAGGTGCGTAGTATCCGTTCGAATTTGCACTAATAGCTACATCTGCCACGAGTGCTACGCCCGTTGCGAATGCTGCCCAAAATGCTGCGCGTTTCTCTCTCTCAATAGCGGCGTTGACATTTTGTACTTGATGGTCTAATAGGTAATGAGCTATTTCGTGACTCAATAGCGCAACAAGTTCTGCCTCGGAGTGTAGTGCTGTAAGAAGACCTAAATTGATGACAATCGTTCCGTTAGGAAAGCAAGTAATGTTGTTTGAAGGATCTCTATTTAAGAGTATTTTGATATCCGTAGTTCTTCCATCCAAGAAAAAGGTAGGAGCAATCTTATTGACCAAGTTATATATATAGGCCTCGAGATGCGGATCATCGAATTGCAAGTTGTTCTCTATCAATAGACTGGCAAATTGAAGCGCATCGCTCTCTAACTCCTCTCGCATTTCATACTGAGATCCATATTTAATGATACCAGGGATAGTGCTCTTAATCATATGTGCATCCCATATGCTCTGAATATCGTGACCATAAAGGTCTAACAAAGCCTCCAACTTATTTAATCCAATTTCTAAATTCTTATAGTCGGATGTTGTAAGCAAATAAATAGGTTGATTTAATTCATAGTTCGAAATAACTTGAACTTGAACAATTTTAACCTGTTCGCCCTTTTCTATAGCCTCTGAAGTGAGGGCATCTTTGATTTTGCGCTTTGCCGTTGCATCAATATCCACATAGAATGTTTGAGCCACTGCAAACGAAGCTACGAATATGGCAATCAATGTAATAGTAAATCTCTTCATAGTCGGTGATGTTAGTAGTTCTATATACAAAGATAGTAATTTTTATTACTAATTCCCCATTCCTCTCACCTAATTTCTATTTATTTCGTATCTTTGTAATCAAACAAAATGCTTAAACTATGAATAGACTTTTATTATTCCTAACGCTGCTTGTGGCAACTACGATGGTGGGATGCTATGACAACCCTCCAGAGGTGATTAAGCCACAGCCTGAGGCGCCGTTCGAGGTGGTTATCGAGAACACAACACGCTCTACCGTAACCTTCAGCGTTACACCTTCGGATAACGAGGCAGATTACCTCTGCGTGGTGTACGAAAAGGCTGATGCCGAGGAGTTTACACGCGAGGAGTTCCTTGTCGATGCCATTCTTTCTGACATCGCCAATGAGGCTTCCGAGAAGGGTAAGACCTTCGAGGAGTATATGCCCGAGGTGGTGGACCGTGGCGCGATTAAAGATGTTAAGTTCTCGGGCCTATCGCTCTACACCGAGTACTATCTCATTGTCTTTGGTGTTGATGCCGAGAATGGTTATAGCGCTGCAACAGAGGTTGTTAAGAGCGAGTTTCGCACTATGGGAGTGCCTACGCAGGTGTGCGACTTTAGGGTAAGCACCTCGGTGGTTGACAATAGTGTGACCTTTGCTGTGAACCCTACCGACGAGGAGATATATTGGTATTTGTGTACTATGCCTGTCGAGCAGTACAACTACTACGTTGAGGATGCGGATGGCTACCAGATGTCGCACGAATACTTCTACGAGTACTACTTCCAGCAGGAGATTTACTCACTCTTGGGACAGGGTATGAGCGAGACTCAGGTCTTCAACGCACTTATACATCAGGGTGCGTTAGGCCTTGAGGCTAAGGGACTTAAGGAGAATACGCCTTACTACTTCCTCATTGCGGGCCTTATTGCCGATGAGGAGGGTATCGTAATCTGCACCGACGTTCAGCGTGGCGAATATACTACCCAGGGTGCTGCCAAGTCGGAGATGACCTTCGATATCAAGGTGTGGGATATTGGCCAGATGCAGGCTTCGTTCAGCATCACGCCATCGAACAACAACGACAAATATTGCGCTCTTGTAGCCCCTTGGGATGGCGTTACCGAGGCGCAGGATATGATGCACAACCTTGTGGAGCAGTGGGGTGGCTGGATGGATATGATGGCCAATGACCGTGGTCCTGTGGTACACGAGGGTAGCACGGCTATGAAGCTCCCAGCAGCCGACACCGACTACTATATCATCGCCTTTGGCTACGATGGCGGTATCACCACAGATGCCTATATGACAACCTTCCGCACACTACCTGGAGGTAGCCTCGACGAGGTTGTGTTCGAGGTTTCGGCATCGAGCGTGACGCCTTATGGCTTTACTATGAATGTCAAGTCGTCGGACAATACAATCTACTATGTCCCAGGTCTTTGCGCTGCGGAGGAGTATGACGAGGCAACCTTCATTGGCTACGAGAATGAGGCCTTTGCCTACTACTTCGAGGAGTATAAGAAGTTCAACCCTTCAATCACCATAGCCGAGATTTTGGACCAGTATTACTACAATGGCAACGCCTCGTTGCAGGTCACAGGCCTAAATCCCGATACCGAGTATCTGGGCTATATCTACGCCCTTGATGTTCATACGGGAGAGGTTGTAAAGTGCTTCACCTTCCCAGCCTTCGCACGCACGTCAAACTTCTCGACTATCGCACCACAGGTAGAGTTAGTGGGTTACTACTCGGGTGATGATGAGAATGGTGCAGTGTTTGGCGATGCCTCGGCAACCAAGGGACGTGCCATCACCGTAGTGCGCTACACAGGCCTTGATGATGTGCGTACGCTCTTTACGACTATGGTCGAGGGTGATTGCAGCAATGCCGCTGCGATGTCGGATGGCGAGTTGTGGCAGATTACAATGGGCTATTGGGATAAGTGCAGTGTCAGCGAGCCTTATACCTTCTACCTCGCGGACTGGAATGTGGTGCAGACAGCACTCTGCTACGCTACCGATAATAGTGGTATGCTGAGTGGCATCTCGCGCCTCTACACCTGTCCTACGGCCGAGACCAAGTCCAATATCGAGGAGTTGAAGGCTCTTGTCGAGGAACTCAATAACGCCACACGTTCGGATGTTGTTGCGCTTCAGCTTCCTAAATCGCTGGTTGTAGAGGAGTAACACGACCTACTACTTTATAGTTATGGAGAGTGCCAACCTACGGGTTATGGCGCTCTCCTTTTTTGTTGCTAACTACTTTTGGGGGTGTTGCCACTTTGATTTTAACCAAAATTAGCGATTGTGTAAGTTGTTGATGTAGTGTACTTTTGTCATCGTAAAACTATGTGTTTTTTGCTATGAGAAGTAGAGTGCTATACCTTATATATATAGTCGCTGTGTTTGTCTTTCAGCCGCTATCTGCTACCGAGCCACCACGCGGTGCAACCCTTGCGGGTGTTATCACCGATAGTCAGGGTGCGCCACTTCCCTACACCACAATCTATATCGACGGCACGTCGCGTGGCACTACTGCCGATAGCGAGGGACGTTATAGTCTTGCTGTGGAGTGTGGTCAGGTGGATGTCGTGGTGCAGATGTTGGGCTATGCAAAGGAGTGTCATAGGGTAGATGTTAAGGAGGGCGCTAACCATCTGAATGTATCGCTCGATAGCGAGGCGCAGGATGTTGGTGAGGTTGTGGTGTCGGCTTCGGGCGTTGGTCGCCTACGTCGCTCGGCTTTTAATGCCGTTGCCCTCGATACGCGTGAGTTGCAGAATACGACGAAGAATCTCGCCGATGCTCTTTCTCGCGCTCCAGGCCTTAAGCTCCGCGAGTCGGGTGGTGTAGGCTCGGACGTGTCGTTGAGTGTCGATGGCTTCTCGGGCAAGCACGTTAAGGTCTTTATCGATGGCGTGCCACAGGAGGGTGTTGGTGCCGCCTTCTCGTTGGGTAACATCCCTGCGGGATATGCCGAGCGCATTGAGGTATATCGTGGTGTTGTGCCTGTGGGCTTTGGTGCTGATGCCTTGGGTGGTGTCATAAACATTGTAACCAACAAGTCGCGCCGCTTGTGGTATGCCGATGCCTCCTACTCCTTTGGCTCGTTCAATACCCATCGCTCGACGGTGAATGCTGGCCAGAGCCTCGAGAATGGCTTTATGTGGGAGGTGTATGCTTTCCAGAACTACTCGGATAACAACTATAAAGTAGATGCTCCCATCGAGGATTTCAAGACGGGACGTATCGACAGGTCGAAACTTCTGCGTGTGGAGCGTTTCCACGACACCTATCACAATGAGAGCGTTGTGGCGAAGGTGGGTGTTACGGGCAAGCGCTGGGCAGACCGCCTTATCTTCGCGATGAACTACTCGCAGATGTACAAGGAGATACAGACGGGCGTACGTCAGGAGATTGTCTATGGCGATAAGCTACGCCGTGGCCACTCGCTGATGCCGTCGGTGGAGTACTCGAAGCGCAACCTTATTACCGAGGGCCTCGACCTTACGCTTACAGCAAACTACAACCGCAATACGACATATAACATTGATACAGCGCAGTATAAGTATAATTGGTTGGGTGATACGAAGCTCCTTAACTCCCCTGGCGAGCAGTCGTATCAGCATATCCGTTCTAATAACAATAATTGGAACGCTACGGCGACGTTGACCTACCGCCTCGGTAGAGCGCATACCTTCACGCTTAACCACGTCTTTAACGCCTTTGTGCGCCACAACACCTCGCTTCTTGCGCGCGATGAGCAGGAGGATGCCATCGATAAGCAGACACTTAAGAATATCACAGGCCTTCAGTATCGTCTGATGCCCTCGAAGCGCTGGAATGCCACTCTCTTTGCGAAGTACTACGCACTCGATGTTGCAGGCCCGCAGGCTACCGACAGCAACCTCTCGTCGTTTGTGCGTACCACACGCCACGAGGATGCCCTTGGCTATGGCGTTGCGGGAACATACTTCCTCACCTCGGAGCTTCAAGCAAAGCTCTCCTTCGAGCGTGCCTATCGCCTTCCTACTATCGAGGAGATGTTTGGTGACGAGGACCTCGAGATGGGTGATATCGCAATTCGCCCCGAGAGTAGCAATAACATCAATCTAAACATCAGCTACGCAGCACGTTATGGCGCAGATGAACGTCACTCGTTCTATCTCGATGGAGGCTTCATCTGGCGTGACACGCGCGACTACATACAGCGTAACATTGTCGATATCAGCGGTGGTAAGAGTGCAGCCTCGTATATCAACTATGGCCGTGTCCGCACGTGGGGCGTGACGCTTGCTCTGCGTTACTCCTTTTCGGAGTGGCTCTCGGTGGGTGGCAACATCTCCTATATGGATGTTCGTGATAATATGCCTATTGCCATCGGCACCACCTCGATGCCTAACCTCGGCTATGGCGACCGTATGCCTAACATCCCATACCTCTTTGCCGATAGCGACATAACGCTCACGTGGCGTGACTGCATCGCAAAGGGTGATGCACTAACACTCACCTACGACAACCAGTATCTTCATAACTTCTACTACTACTCGTCGCGCATCGGAACCAACAAGGGTGACTATATGGTACCGTCGCAGCTCTCGCATAACATTTCGTTAGGTTATTCGCTTCAGGGTGGTAAGTATAACATCTCTGTCGAGTGCCGTAACTTCACCAACGAGGCGCTCTACGATAACTTCAGCCTCCAGAAGGCTGGCCGAGCCTTCTATGCCAAGTTCCGCGTGGCATTCGG
>JAFYRB010000001.1 GCA_017559615.1 Alistipes sp.
CAATGGCTGTTAATGGCACTACGGATGTTACTATCGATGGCAAGCAGATTTCGTTCAAGGCTCCTTTCCGCCGCGTAACGATGACCGATGCTATCAAGGAGAAGACTGGCTACGATATCACAGGTCAGTCGGAGGAGCAGCTTCGCGAGGCTTGTAAGCGTTTGAACGTGGAGATTGACGATACTATGGGTAAGGGTAAGCTTATCGACGCTATCTTCGGTCAGTATTGCGAGGAGGATTTGGTGCAGCCTACCTTCGTAACCGATTATCCTATCGAGATGTCGCCACTTTGCAAGCGTCACCGCGACAATGAGGATCTTACAGAGCGTTTCGAGTTGTTCGTAAATGGTAAGGAGCTTTGCAACGCATACTCGGAGTTGAACGATCCTATCGATCAGTTGGAGCGTTTCCAGGAGCAGATGCGATTGTCGGAGAAGGGCGATGATGAGGCTATGACCATCGATATGGACTTTGTTCGTGCATTGGAGTATGGTATGCCATCTTGCTCGGGTATGGGTATCGGTATCGACCGCCTTACTATGATGATGACTGGCGAGACTTCGATTCAGGATGTATTGTTCTTCCCAACTATGCGCCCAGAGAAGAAGGTTGTTGCTGATGCCGAGGAGGTATACACCGCAGCGGGCATCCCAGCAGAGTGGGTTGCAGTAATCCAGAAGATGGGTTACATCACCTTGGAGGCCTTCGAGAATACTGCAAAGAGTGGCGGTATGAAGCTCTTCAACGACCTCTGTGGCTTCAACAAGAAGAATAAGCTTGGTCTTGGCACTGCCGAGGTTAAGGCGTGGATTGAGGCGAAGAAGGAGTAAGGTTAGCGTAGTAAAATTTAAAACAACAGATATTATGAGAAAGAAGATTGTTGCAGGTAACTGGAAGATGAACACACTCCCACAGGAGGGTGTTGAGTTGGCAAAGGGTGTAGCAGCTGGTCGTGGTGAGGTTTGCGACTGCGTGGAGGTTATCGTATGCCCTCCATTCACACACATCGCACAGGTTATCGAGGCTGTAGCAGGCAAGAACGTGGCTGTAGGTGCGCAGGATTGTGCTACTGAGGTTAAGGGTGCTTACACAGGCGAGGTATCAGCAGAGATGATTGCAGCACTTGGTTGCAAGTATGTAATTCTTGGCCACTCGGAGCGTCGTCAGTACTATGGCGAGACTTCAGAGACGTTGAACAAGAAGATGGCTCGCGCTTATGAGAATGGCTTGACTCCTATCTACTGCGTAGGTGAGAACTTGGAGGAGCGTGAGGCAGGTCGCCACTTCGAGGTGTGCAAGACTCAGATTGAGGAGGTTGTATTCAACCTTACTGAGGAGCAGTTCGAGAACCTTGTTATCGCATACGAGCCTGTTTGGGCTATCGGTACAGGTAAGACTGCTACTGCAGAGCAGGCCGAGGAGATTCACGCCTATATCCGCGAGGTATTGCGTGCGAAGTTCGGTGCAAAGGCAGAGGAGTGTTCTATCCTCTACGGTGGTTCTTGCAAGCCATCTAACGCTGCCGAGATCTTCTCGAAGGAGAACGTAGACGGTGGTCTTATCGGTGGTGCTGCTTTGAAGGCTGAGGATTTCTTGGCTATCTGCAAGGCATAACCAGATGGGGTGTATAGACGGAGATATCTGTCACGTACCACAAAAAAAAGAGATTGCCACAGCAATCTCTTTTTTTGTTTATATGTATCGGCATTATCGCTTGCGTAGTTTCACAACATTCTCCACGTGGTGAGTATGTGGGAACATATCTACAGGCTGCACCGCCAAAATCTCATACATATCGTTTAGGATAGCGAGGTCACGCGCCTGTGTCGAAGGGTTGCAACTTACGTAGACCATACGCTCTGGTGCTGCACGCTTGATAACCTCCAGTACGCGCTCATCAACACCCGCACGTGGTGGGTCGAGGATGATAACATCAGGGCGACCATTGCGCTCCACAAACTCGTCGCTCAACACATCCTTCATATCTCCAGCGTAGAACGTCGTATTCTCAATGCCATTTATCTGCGAGTTGATAACCGCATCCTCAATAGCCTCTGGAACATACTCCACACCCACAACCTTCTTTGCGTGGCGTGCGCAGAAGTTCGCAATAGTACCCGTACCTGTGTAGAGGTCATAGAGAACGTCATCCTCGGTAAGCTTCGCGAAGTCGCGTGTTACCTTATAAAGCTCATACGCCTGCTCGGAGTTAGTCTGGTAGAAGGACTTTGGTCCCACCTTGAATTGTAGCCCCTCCATCTCCTCGATGATATGGTCCTTACCCGCAAAGCAGATAGGCTCGCGGTCGCCCAACGAGTCGTTCCACTTGTCGTTAATCATATAGATAAGCGACGTAATCTCCGGGAACTCGCGCTGGAGGTATGACATAAGGGCGTTGATGCGCTCCTTGTCATTCTCGTTGAATACCACGATAACCATCACCTCGCCTGTCGATGCGGTGCGGATGACCATCGTACGCATAAGGCCCTCGTGTGCGCGGGCGTTATGGAATGAGTAGCCATTGTCGATGCAGAACTGCTTTGTAGCCAGGCGAATACGATTTGAGAGGTCTACCTGAAGGTGGCACTTGTTGATATCCAATACCTTGTCGAAACAGCCAGGGATGTGGAAACCTACCGCAGGCATAGCCTCGATGTCGGCACCCGAAGCAATCTCCTCGTAGGTAAGCCAGCGCTTGTCGGCAAAGGTAAACTCCAACTTATTGCGATACTCTTGTGTCTTCGCTGAGCCAAGACAAGGGCGCACCTCTGGGATATCGAGGTGGCCAATACGAACAAGCTGATCCTCAACCTGCTTGGTCTTCTGCTTGAGCTGCTCCTCGTAAGGGAGATTCTGCCACTTACAGCCTCCGCAGATGCCAAAATGCTCGCAGAAGTGGTCAACACGTAGTGGTGACTTCTCGACGTAGCGAACCACAACACCCTCCATAAATCGGCGGTGGTGCTTGCGAATCTGCACATCTACAACGTCGCCAGGAACGGTCATAGGTACAAAGACAACCTGATTGTCAACCTTACCCATAGCCTTACCCTCGGCCGCAAGAGTGGTTATATGTAGCCCTTCGATGAAGGGTAAATCCTTTCTTCTCTTTCCCATATGCTAAAATGCTTTTGTACGGTTTTCCTCTGCATCCTTCTCCAGAACATCGTCGCCCTCCCAGTCGAAGTACTCAAACTCGGTGCAGTTGCCCAAACGGAAACGGGTGTAGGTGATAGGTAGTCCCATTGCTACGAAGCGAGTCTCATAGGCGGTCTTAACAGAGAGTACCTCATCGGCATATCCCGAGCCGTAGATATCATCGTTCTGCACCTCAGCATCGAGGCCCAAACGCTCGATAACCGCTGCGGTGTAGTTGTATAGGTGCTTCGAGTCGGTCTTGAGGTTGATAACGCCATCCTCGCTCAAGAAGCGCTTGTAGTTGGCCAAGAAGAGTGGTGATGTAAGACGCTTCTTTGCTCTGCGGCTCTTAAGCTGTGGGTCGGGGAAGGTAATCCATATCTCCGATACCTCGCCAGGTGCGAAGAACGAGAGAATAAACTCAATGCGTGTACGTATGAAACCTACGTTCTTCATACCGCGCTCCGTAGCAGTCTTTGCGCCACGCCACATACGCGCACCCTTGATATCGATACCAATGTAGTTCTTCTGGGGGTCACGCTCCGCAAGTGCGATGGTGTACTCGCCCTTACCACATCCCAACTCCAAGACAATAGGGTTGTCGTTGTGGAAGAAATCCTCGTGCCAGCGCCCCTTAAGAGGGTGGTCCTTGTGGAAAATATCATCGAATTCTGGCTGTACCATACACTCAAACGTGAGGTTCTCAGCGAATTTTCGTAGTTTGTCCTTTCCCATATCTAAGTTTAGTCGTTGTTATGCGAATCATTAATTACAATACCCACAGAGCTAATGCCCTCCACGGCACTCTGTGGCGTAAGACGGAAGATGTAGCGTCCCTTTGTGGTTAGTACCACATTGCGACGATAGAGGAACGTCTGCTCCTCGGGGCGTAGGTCACCGATGTGGGGTATGTGGAGTGTGAATGGCTCCTCGACAACCAACGAGTCGGGAGATACACATAGGATGTTCATCGCAACCGAATCGGCAACATAACCATTGCTGTAACGCACTGCAATGGCGATATCTCGCTTTGTGAGGCTATCTACGTTATCGTAGTAAAACTCCTCGGTAACGCTCCAGGTATCGTGCTGCGTGTCGTGCATATCGACGCTACGCTGCGGCGCTCCACACGCCACAATGAGCATCGATAATGCTACCATAGTCACGAAGGCTATCCTACTCATAGTGCCACTATTTTTCGCCATCGCCGCCATTTGCTTTATGCTCCTCGACACCACGATGCTGTCCATCTCTGCGATGTCCTCGGCGGTGGTTATTACGGCCACGACGCTCACGGCGTGCCTCGCCCTGCTGACCATCCGACTGCTGACCGTCGTGCTGCTGACCGCCCTGTGGCGCGTTCTGTGGCGCAGAGTGCTCTGCACTGCGCTCCTCGTTACCGCTATTTCGGCGCTCGTTATCGCCACGCTGCTCGCCACGCTCACCCTTATGGTGGTTATGACGGCGCTGGTTGTGATGACGCTCACGTGGCTCACGTGCTTCGCGCTGCTCACGAGACTCGTTATCGCTCTGTGGCTGTGGCTCCGCAGTCTCGCTCTTTGGAGTCTCGCTACTCTCGGTGTTTGCCTTTGCCTCGCTCTGTGCGCCTCGCTCGCCACGATTGCGCTTATTCTTTCTATTTCGTTTGCCACCCTTCTGGTCGAAGCGTGTGATGCTATCCTCCTCGCTACGGAATGTAGGCTCCACAACCACGTTCTCATCTGCGCTACCGAGGAGCGTATCAGCCTTCTCACCAGCGCGGTTGATAGCCAAAATCTCCTTTACGCGAGCAATCGACAAGGTTGTGAAGTTCGAGATAGTATTCTTGCTCGATGAGAATGACATCGTGCCAGCCAATGGGTCAACCTTGATGAGGTAATACTCGCCATCCATAGTCTGAAGAGGCTCACGAAGGCGTGGAATGGTGCGGCGTGCATCGGCATATACGTCATACTCATACATAAGGCAGCACTTCAATTTAGAGCACTGTCCCGCCAACTTCTGTGGGTTGAGCGATATCTCCTGCATACGTGCGGCGTTTGTGGTGACACTCGAGAAGCTCGACATCCACGATGCACAACATAGCTCTCTACCGCAAGCACCGATACCTCCGATGCGGCCAGCCTCCTGACGCGCACCAATCTGCTTCATCTCAATGCGGATGTGGAAGCGCTCGGCAAAGACCTTGATAAGCTCGCGGAAGTCAACACGCTCGTCGGCAATGTAGTAGAAGATAGCCTTCATCTTATCGCCCTGATACTCCACATCGCCAATCTTCATATTGAGGCCCATCTCGGCAGCAATCTGACGCGAAGTAATCATCGTCTCGTGCTCCAAGGCTATGGCCTCCTGCCAGCGCTCAATGTCATAAGGGCGTGCCTTGCGATAAATCTTCTTAAACTCGCCATTGTGTGGGTTGAAGCCCACGCGGCGCATCTGCTTGGCAACCATATCTCCCGTCAGCGAGATAATACCGATATCGTGTCCTGGCTGTGCCTCTACGGCTACGATATCGCCACGCTTGAGGTCGAGGTTGTTGACATTCTGGAAGTAGGAGCGGCGGGTATTCTTAAACCTCACCTCGAAGATATCCGTAGGGATATTTGCGGGGTACTCCTCAAGCCAGTTTGTTTCGTGGAGCTTATAGCAACCCTCCGTAGCGATGGCTTCAATCTCGTCGCCACAGTCGCAGAAGGTGCATCCTCGCCCCATCTCTGGAATATGTTTTTTACAACAACTCATTATCGTTAGTTATGCTTTAGGTTCATTATATATACAAATCGGGGTAAAGATACGAAAAAAAAAGATAAGATAAAAGCACTATTGCAGAGAAGGATAAAATATCGTACCTTTGTTATACTCAAACTTAGGTGTGAAGATGCGTAGAGTAGCGAATATAGTTACCATTGTTGGTGGTAGAATGTTATCGTTCTGCCTCGTTATCTGCGCTCTTGTTCTGTTTTTCCCAATGCCGATTTTGGCTCAAGATGTCGATATCGACTACCGAGCGTATAAGTTCTACGATGAGGATTACGACGAGTTGCTTCTTCCGCAGTTGGACTCTGTTGCTACGCCTACGATTATGCCAACTGCCTTTCGTGTTGATGATAGTAATATGCGCTATGCCTTGTCCCAATTGGGATATAGACCTCGCGGTCTGTCGAGTAGCGAGGAGCGGTATACGTTTGGCCGTATTACGCTGAATAGAAGCGTGGCGAAACAGCTTGTTGCTCTGGGTGTTGCGCGTGATAGAGAGGAGAGTACGGGAGGAGCATTAATCTCGGGTGCGGCACTCTCAACTAAGGAGTTTCTCGTTGGTCGTGACCGCGCACTGCGTAACCTGAAGCATACGGTGCGTGGTGAGATATCGGGACAGAACTATCTCGCGGGCATCGCTCATCGCAAGACGTGGCACCCGTCGCGCTATGGTGTGAGCCTAGATGGCGGGTGGGAGATAAATCACTCGTTAAGGGTACGTACAGGACGTGACCTCTATATCGAAGGTCTATTTACCAATGCGGTGGATGGTGGTGTGGAGGCCTCGTTCTTCAATCGCCGACATAGCCTCTCGCTCGCCGCAACACTATCCTACAACAACCGTGGACTGCGACAATCTTCAACCGAGGAGGCATACTCGCTGCTAAATAATCCGCTCTATAATCCTGCGTGGGGTATGCAGAGCGGTCGGGTGCGTAACTCACGGGTACTCAACTCTATACGCCCGGATATCATAGCGCTTTGGGACTATCGTCTTACGGCAGTTACGACACTTCACGTTGCTGCAAACATAGGCTTCGAGGGAGTAGGGCGGACATCTCTTGTATGGTTTGATGCCATAACTCCGATGCCAGATAACTATCGCTATATGCCGTCGTTCTACAAGAGTGATGAGCGGTATGTTGAGGTTATGGATGCGTGGATGGCTAACGACCTGAAATATACGCAGATAGATTGGGAGGGTATGTATCAAGTAAATATGTTGCAGCCCGATGGTCAAGCTCGTTATGCCGTTGCCAAGCGCAGGGAGAATAGGTTAAATAGCTCGCTTTCGGCGTATGTAACATCCAAAATTGCGGATGTCGACCTCTCGGCGGGAGTGCTTCTTCAGGCTGATGTGTCGCGTAACTTTAAGGTTATGGATGACCTGCTGGGTGGAGAGTATATAATGGATGTGGATTACTATCTTATTGATGATGCGACATACTCTAACCATTTGCAAAACAATCTCTTAACGCAGAATCGTAAAGTTGTGGAGGGCGACCGCTTTGGTTATGATTATCGCTTGAGCCGACTCCTTGCAACGCTCTATGGCGTGGCTTCGTGGAGCTATGGCTATGGAGTGGTGGATGCTGCTCTTACGGTTTCGACCGAGACCACGCAGCGTCGCGGATTCTTCGAGAAGGAGCTGTTTCCAGGCGAGGGCTCGTATGGTAGGTCAGCAGTTGTGAAGATGTATCCTTATAACCTTACGGCACGTTGGAATCACTATATTGATAATCATCGCTTGGGTGCGAGATTTATGCTACGTGGTGCTTCACCAGAGGCGGAGAGTATGTTCCTACAAAGTGAGTATAACAACCGCATTGTTAGAGATTTAGCCCTCGCAACAACCCTCTCTGGAGAGTTGACGTATGGTTTTGTGGTGATGCAAAAGTTGAACCTCTCGGCAGCGCTATTCACCACAGCCACGCTTAACGATTTGAACCTATTGCACTACTATGATGACCTTGCGGGAGAGTATGTCGACTGCGTGGTAAGTGGTATAAATACCTTTGTCGCGGGCTTCGAGGCAAAGGCAAATGTCGAGTGGTCGAAGTATCTCTCGTCGTCGTTTATGGCTACGGCATTTGCAAGTAGATATGCTGGCTCCTCGAAGGTGTCGCTCTACTCCGATTCGAGTAATGCGCATATCGCAACCTCGGCAGCGAATGTTGCTCGATATCGCACGGGAGTTCCCGAACTTGCAGCCTATGGCGACTTGGAGTTTAGGGTGAATGGCTGGATGGCACGTGCGGCAGTAAACTACTGCGGTGTACGTTATGTCGCTCCATCGTTTGTGCGCCGTAGCGATAGGGTGCTTCTTCGCGCATCATCCGAGGAGCATCGTCGCGTACTTCTGGAGCAGCAAAGGCTTGAGGATGTGGTGAATGTAGATTTTAGTATTGCTAAGTGGTTTGAGTTTGGAGATAGGTCGCTTGGGGTGCAACTCTCGGTGCGTAACCTCTTGGGTGGTAGTGATATACAGCGGGGTTATGAGCAGAATAGGGTGCGTGTCGTGAATATCCAAAATCGTAGACACGTAGAGCCTTTCGCCGACCGCCTAACGTATGGCTATCCTCGAACCTTCTACCTTAGCATCACGCTACGAATGTAGTGCCTCTCTTCTTGCCCCGTAAAACCATATTTCATTGTATGGCTCATTCGTTATATTTGACGCGTGAGTGAGAATTTATGCAATCGTCGTTCATAAATATAAATGGCCTATACCTATATATATATTAAAAATTATAGTTAGAAATAGAGTAAAATGACCTGTTTTTAAAAAATATTCGTTTTTTATTTTGTAGTTCAAAAAAAAGTCTTTAACTTTATATTTCGGAAAGGGACTTAAGCGATTTTTAGCATCCTAAATAGCTGCGATTTTAAGTTCCTAAAAAGAGATAAAAAACCTAAAAACTATAGAACTATGAAAAACTATTCAGCTAAAGAGATTAAGAACATTGTTCTTATTGGTGCGCCTGGCGCCGGAAAAACTACCCTTGCAGAGGCAATGGCTTTTGAGGGTAAGGTTATTGATCCCAGGGGTAGTATCGAGACAAACAATACACTTTCTGATAACACAGATATCGAGCACGAATATAAGCGCTCTATCTACTCTACAACCCTCTTCACAGAGTTTATGGGCCGTAAGCTCAACGTCATCGACTGCCCAGGTTCGGATGACTTCTGCGGTTCGTTGTTCTCTGCATTTAAGGTAGGTGACGTTGGTGTTATGGTACTCAACGCACAGAATGGCTGGGAGGTAGGTTCAGAGCTTCAGTCTCGCTATGCTCGTATCCTCAACAAGCCACTTATCGGTGTTGTTAACCAGCTTGATGGTGACAAGGCTAACTTCGAGGCTACTTTGGAGGGCGTTCGCGCTAACTCTTCTGTTAAGCCAGTTATCGTTCAGTATCCTGTAAATCAGGGCGCAGGCTTCAACTCATTCATCGACGTATTGATGATGAAGCTTTATAAGTTCGTTGATGAGAATGGTACTCGTGAGGAGTATGACATCCCTGCTGAGGAGATGGAGCGCGCTCAGGCTCTCAACCAGGAGCTTGCAGAGGCTGCTGCGGTATACGATGACGCTTTGATGGAGCTCTACTTCGAGAAGGGTTCTCTTACACAGGATGACATCCGTGCAGGTTTGAAGCTTGGTGTTTCAAAGCGTGATATTATGCCTATCTTCTGTGCTTCAGGTAAGCGCGATATCGGTACTAAGCGTCTTATGGAGTTCATCATCAACGTAGGCCCAGGTCCATTGAAGGCACCTGCATTCCTCTCAACAGAGGGTGAGGAGCTTATGGCTAACGAGGATGAGGCAGCTGTAGTATTCGTATTCAAGAGCCAGATTGAGCAGCATATCGGTGAGATTACCTACTTCCGCGTAGTACGTGGTAAGGTAACCGAGGGTATGGAGCTTGTGAACTCTCGCACAGGTAACAAGGAGAAGATTTCGCAGTTGTTCGCCGTAGCTGGTAAGAACCGTGTTAAGGTTGCGGAGTTGTCAGCAGGTGATATCGGTTGCACAGTGAAGCTTAAGGGTACTCGCACAAACGATACTCTCGCAGCTCCTGCAGCACCTGTAACCGTAGAGCCTATCGTATTCCCAGAGCCTCGCTACCGCGCAGCTGTTAAGGCTAAGGAGCAGAGCGATGAGGAGAAGCTCGGTAAGTT
This sequence comes from Alistipes sp., assembly GCA_017559615.1. The sequence continues at coordinate 10,078 of JAFYRB010000001.1, forward strand.
GCTCAACGACGCTCGTTATGAGGATCCAACTATCCTTGTTGAGTACTCTAAGGAGCTTAAGCAGACTATCATTCAGGGTCAGGGTGAGCATCACCTCAATATCCTCCGTCAGCGTCTCTCTACAGAGCATAAGTTGGAGATTGAGTACTTCGCTCCAAAGATTCCATATCGTGAGACTATCACAAAGGTAGCACAGGCTGATTATCGTCATAAGAAGCAGTCAGGTGGTTCAGGTCAGTTTGGTGAGGTACATATGGTTATCGAGCCTTACTACGAGGGTATGCCAGAGCCTACAAAGTATAAGGTTGCAGGTAAGGAGATTACCGTGAACATCAAGGGTAAGGAGGAGTATGACCTCGATTGGGGTGGCAAGTTGCAGTTCTACAACTCAATCGTGGGTGGTG
>JAFYRB010000016.1 GCA_017559615.1 Alistipes sp.
CCTTGGTACGAGTAGATAAATATCTTATTTTAATCGATTTTATCTATATATATAAGTTATTTATCTTATATATAAATCTCGTAGCAGGCTTTCGAGTGGCTGACGCATTAACAGCCATTAACATTTTCACGCATTCACAGGTGGTGTATCGCTGTTAATGAGTTAATTTGTTAATGGTTGTCACGTTGTCACAATGTCACGTTGTCACAGGGGGTGTATCGTTGTGACAATGAGTGTATTAAGGAGAATAGTGATATTAGGGAATTTAGTGAATTTAGGGATATTATGGAGCGCGGGGCGGGCGCGGAATACGCGCTACGTGAGGGCGCTTTCCTCCTGAAATACTGCCCACCCTGCGCGGGTTAGACGGGGAATACGCGCCACGTGAGAGCGCTTTCCTCCTGAAATACTGCCCACCCAGCGCGGGTTGTCCTACCCATAGTCGCGGGTTAGGCGCACAAACACACAAAAACACGCACAAAGGGGATGTGTGCAGATGTGCGCGATGTGTGTGATGTGTGAGGGCGAAACACACGTTGTGTGGGGAGAGAATAGAGAGTTTAAGGAAATTAAGGAGGTTAGGGAGGATAAGGAGATTAGCGAGAATAAGGAGATTAAGGAGCGAGAGGGGCTTTCTTGTTAGAAGGTAGTAGATGTGGACTCGATAAAGAAGAAAGCCCAGATGGGACATACATAGCGTATTTCCCATTTGGGCTTACGATTGAGAGGCCGCAGATGCTGCCTTATCACAAGAAAGAATTATGCTTTGTTGTCTGAACCGAGAACATTAACAATCTTATGGATGTAGAGCTTCTTCATATTATCTCTTGCAGGGCCCAAGTACTTACGTGGGTCAAACTCCGCAGGCTTCTGCGCAAAGACCTCACGTACCGCAGCTGTCATAGCCAAACGAGAGTCCGAGTCGATGTTAATCTTACATACAGCGCTCTCCGAAGCCTTACGCAACTGCTCCTCTGGAATACCTACGGCAGCCTTCAACGCACCGCCATACTTGTTGATAGTGTCTACCTCGTCCTGTGGCACTGATGATGAGCCGTGGAGAACGATAGGGAAGCCTGGAAGCTGCTCCTCGATAGCTGCCAACACGTCGAATGCCAATGGTGGTGGCACAAGGCGACCTGTCTGTGGGTCGAGGGTACACTGCTCAGGTGTGAACTTAAACGCACCGTGTGACGTACCAATAGAGATAGCCAACGAGTCGCAACCAGTCTTTGTCACGAAGTCGACAACCTCCTCAGGCTTTGTATAGTGGCTCTCGGCAGCCGAAACCTCATCCTCAACGCCTGCCAATACGCCAAGCTCACCCTCTACCGTAACGTCGAACTGGTGTGCATACTCCACAACCTTCTTTGTAAGTGCAACGTTCTCATCATAAGGCAAATGCGAGCCATCAATCATCACTGATGAGAAGCCCATATCGATACAGCTTTTGCAAGTCTCGAAGCTATCGCCGTGGTCGAGGTGGAGGACAATCTGTGGCTTCTCCCAGCCAAGCTCCTTAGCATACTCCACAGCACCCTCGGCCATATAGCGGAGAAGAGTCTGGTTAGCATACTGACGCGCACCCTTCGACACCTGAAGGATAACAGGCGACTTTGTCTCGGCAGCAGCCATAACGATAGCCTGCAACTGCTCCATATTGTTGAAGTTGAAAGCAGGGATTGCGTAGCCGCCATCAACGGCCTTCTTGAACATCTCGCGTGTATTCACGAGACCTAAGTCCTTGTAATTAATCATATTAGTATCTGTTTAGTTGTTAATGATTTCGCTTTTGCGGTTTATAGCAGCAAATATATTGCAAAGATATAATAAAATTATTGATTAATTCATAACTTTTTACCTAAAAAATAAAATAATCTTACCAAATCCTCACATCGGAATTTTCTTCTATTGTTTTGGTTACGGAGTTTGTCCTTTTCACTTTTTTTTATTATCTTTGTTTCGTATTATGCACTTATGAGGTATTCGTTATGTGTAACCCTCGGAGTGACAACTATTTAAGTATAAAACTACATTAAAACATATAAGCTGTGAGCAAAGAGTATAAGCGTTATCTTATCACCTCGGCACTTCCCTATGCCAATGGCCCAGTGCATATCGGCCACTTGGCGGGTGTTTATGTGCCTTCGGATATCTATACCCGTTACCTTCGCTTGAAGGGACACGACGTTATTTCAGTATGTGGTAGCGACGAGCACGGTGTGCCTATTACTATTAAGGCGCGTAAGGAGGGTATCACACCCCAGCAGGTCGTAGACCGCTATCACGAGATTATCGAGAAGTCGTTCCGCCGTCTTGGTATGTCGTTCGACATCTACTCGCGTACCTCATCGCCTACTCACCGCGTCACAGCCTCGGAGTTCTTCCGCAAACTCTACGACGAGGGTAAGTTCATCGAGCAGACTACCGAGCAGTTCTACGACGAGGAGGCACAGACATTCCTCGCCGACCGCTATATCATCGGCGAGTGTCCACATTGCCACAATGAGAAGGCCTATGGCGACCAGTGTGAGAAGTGTGGCTCGACGCTCTCGTCAAACGAGCTTATCAACCCTCGCAGCGCAGTGTCGGGTGCCGTACCTGTAAAGCGCGAGACCAAGCACTGGTACTTGCCTTTGGATAAGTATGAGGGTTTCCTTCGTGAGTGGATTTTGGAGGGACATAAGGAGTGGAAGTCGAATGTCTATGGTCAGTGCAAGAGCTGGCTCGACCTCGGCCTTCAGCCACGTGCCGTTAGCCGCGACTTGGATTGGGGTATCCCCGTACCTGTTGAGGGTGCCGATGGTAAGGTGTTGTACGTATGGTTCGATGCTCCTATCGGCTATATCTCTGCTACTAAGGACCTTACACCCGACTGGGAGAAGTATTGGAAGAGCGAGGATACCAAGATGGTCCACTTCATCGGTAAGGATAACATCGTGTTCCACTGCATCGTCTTCCCTTCGATGTTGAAGGCCCACGGCGACTATATCCTTCCTGAGAATGTCCCTGCTAACGAGTTCCTAAACCTCGAGGGCGACAAGATTTCTACGTCGCAGAATTGGGCTGTATGGCTCCACGAGTACCTCGATGAGTTCCCAGGTAAGGAGGATGTATTGCGCTATGTGTTGTGCGCCAACGCCCCAGAGACCAAGGATAACGACTTTACGTGGAAGGACTTCCAGTCGCGTAATAACTCGGAGTTGGTAGCCGTATTGGGTAACTTCGTAAACCGCGCCTTGGTGCTTACCAAGAAGTACTACGACGGCATCGTCCCTGAGCGTGGCGAGTTGACCGACTACGACGAGGCTACTATCGAGGAGCTTCAAAAGATTAAGACCTCTTTGGAGCGCAATATCGAACACTATCACTTCCGTGAGGCGTTGAAGGATGCTATGGCATACTCACGTATCGGTAACAAGTATCTCGCTGATACAGAGCCTTGGAAGGTTGTTAAGAGCGACCCTGAGCGCGTTAAGACTATCCTTAACATTGCGCTTCAGATTACCGCCAACACCGCTATTGCTATCGAGCCATTTATGCCATTCTCGGCTGCCAAGATTCTCAATATGCTCCACGTGGAGCGTTTCGGTTGGGAGGAGCTTGGTAGTATGGAGTTGCTCTCTGCGGGCCACGCTATTGGTGATGCGGAGCTTCTCTTCGAGAAGATTGAGGATGACGTAATCCAGAAGCAGTTGGATAAGCTCGCTGCGGCACGTCAGGCGAAACTCGCTGCGGAGGCATCACAGAATGTCACCGAGCAGAAGCCCGAGGTTACGTTCGATGACTTCCAGAAGATGGACATCCGTGTCTCTACAATTCTCGAGGCGGAGAAGGTCGCAAAGACTAAGAAGCTCCTCAAGCTCACTATCGACACCGGCATCGACAAGCGCACCATTGTGTCGGGTATCGCCGAGTACTACACTCCCGAGGAGTTGGTAGGCCGTCAGGTCTTGGTACTTGCCAACCTTGCGCCACGTGCTATTAAGGGCATCGAGTCTCGCGGTATGATTCTTATGGCCGAGGATGCTTTGGGCCGTTTGGTTCTTGTGCAGCCCGAGGATAAGACTATGTCGGGAGCAATGATTGGATAATTAAACAATTGATAGTTAACGGGTTAGACATACTTAACCTAAAAATATAACCAATTAAAAACTTTTTAATTTTTACTATGGAAAACATTAAATGGGGTGAGCTTGGTTTTGCTTACTACAAGACAGCTTTCAATGTTCGCTATCACTACGCTAACGGTCAGTGGAGCCAGATGGAGGTAACCGACGACGAGTACATCAAGATGCATATGTCTGCAGCTTGCTTGCACTATGGTTTGGAGATTTTCGAGGGCCTTAAGGCTTTCCGCGGCGTTGATGGCAAGGTTCGTTTGTTCCGTCCAGATGAGAACGCAAAGCGTATGATTAACTCTGCTAACCGTCTTTGCTTGCCAGCACCTACTGTTGAGCAGTTCGTAGAGGGTTGTGTTGAGTGCGTTAAGCGTAACCTCGACTTCGTTCCACCTTACGAGACTGGCGCATCACTCTACTTGCGTCCTACCCTTCTCGGTACAAAGACTTGTCTTGGTGTACGTGCCGTAGACGAGGCTGACCTCATCATCTTCTGCGCTCCTGTAGGTCCATACTTCAAGGGCGGTATGTCAGCTATCAAGGCTCTCATTATGCGTGATCAGGACCGTGCTGCTCCACGTGGAACAGGTGACGTAAAGGTAGGTGGTAACTACGCTTCATCTATCTGGTCATTGGAGGAGGCTCACAAGCAGGGCTTCTCTAACGTATTGTACCTCGATGCTGCAACACACTCAAAGGTTGAGGAGTTTGGTGCTGCTAACTTCTTCGGTATCAAGAACAACACATACGTAACTCCAAAGTCATCTTCTATCCTTCCATCTATCACCAACAAGTCACTCCGTCAGATTGCTGCTGACCTTGGTCTTACAGTTGAGGAGCGTGACATCCCTGTTGAGGAGCTTGCTACATTCGAGGAGGCAGGTGCTTGCGGTACAGCAGCCGTAATCTCTCCTATCGGTGCTCTCTACGACCTTGACAACGGTGTTACTTACGACTTCGGTATGAAGGTAGGTGAGACTTGCAAGAAGATGTACGACCACCTTCAGGGTATTCAGTATGGTCGTGTAGAGGATATTCACAACTGGAACGTAGAGGTTCTTTAATGTGATAAGCGGTCATCTTTGACCTATCCCTACAAGTAAGACCCCTCGGGCTGTACTAATATGTACTATCCCGAGGGGATCTTCTTTTGTGATAGGCCAAATCTAACCACTTCTAACATTAAATAACAATACCTCTCCCGAAGGTCTTTCCCTATCTTCCCTATCCTCCCTAAACTCCTTAACCTCCCTACTCTCCAACCCCCCCCAAAAAAAAA
>JAFYRB010000017.1 GCA_017559615.1 Alistipes sp.
AAGGAGGAGTACGGTATTGAGCCTGCTGCTGCAGCTGTTGCAGTTGCTGCTCCTGCAGCTGGTGCAGGTGAGGCTGCTCCTGCTGAGAAGTCAACTTTCGATGTAATCTTGAAGAACGCTGGTCAGGCAAAGCTTCAGGTTATCAAGGTAGTTAAGGAGCTCGCTGGTTTGTCATTGGGTGACGCTAAGGCATTGGTTGATGGCGCTCCTAAGGCAATCAAGGAGGGTATCTCTAAGGAGGAGGCTGAGTCTATCAAGGCTTCACTCGAGGAGGCAGGTGCAGAGGTTGAGCTTAAGTAATTCCTACGGGATTATTTAACATCTCTCACAACCTTTAAGGTGTATAGCTTACGTCATTGTAAGCTATATGCCTTTTGTGGTCTAATATTCTGGAGTGCCAAGATGTGCTGTGCCAGGATATCGGATTATTCTATGCTCTCAGGGTGTACGTACGTGACACTGAGAGCTTTAGCGGGATAATAACCTCCCGTTTATTTAAGGCTTATACCCATATCGTTGCTCCTTGGTGCTAGCGAGACGGATGTTGTGTCGTCTTGCCGTAATGTTAGGGGAGTGGGCCAGACTTCAAGTGGCGAGCTGCTGTGATATTAAGTTGAGATTTAAGTTGCAGTGGTAGTGTTTTTGAAGTAGATGGATTCTTTTGACGATGCGATGTCGGACGTCTACCGACCGGTAATAGGTCACACAATTAAGTGTAAACTTCACTAAAACTTTTTGGATTATATGTCCACAACACAACAACAGCGAATAAGCTTTTCGACCATCAAGAACAGGGTTCCATATCCTGACTTGTTGGAGATTCAGCTTAAATCATTCCGAGATTTCTTCCAGCTTGACACTACGGCCGAGAATCGTAAGAACGAGGGCCTCTACAGAGTGTTCAACGAGAATTTCCCGATTACAGACACCAGAAACAACTTTGTTCTGGAGTTTATTGACTATTACATCGACCAGCCTCGTTACACTATTGAGGAGTGTTTGGAGCGTGGTTTGACGTATAGTGTACCTCTCAAGGCGAAGCTTAAGCTTTACTGTACAGACACCGAGCACGAGGATTTTGACGAAGTAGTACAGGATGTGTACTTCGGTCTTATCCCTTATATGACTGAGCGTGGTACGTTCATCTTCAATGGTGCTGAGCGTGTTGTAGTATCGCAGCTTCACCGTTCGCCAGGTGTGTTCTTCGGTCAGAGTATGCACACCAACGGCACTAAACTCTATTCGGCTCGTATCATCCCATTCAAGGGTTCGTGGATTGAGTTTGCTACGGACATCAACAACGTGATGTATGCTTACATCGACCGTAAGAAGAAGTTGCCTGTAACAACACTTTTGCGTGCTATTGGTTTCGAGACCGACCAGCAGATTTTGGAGATTTTCGACCTTGCCGATGAGGTTAAGGTTACGAAGGCAAACTTGAAGAAGAACGTAGGTCGTAAGCTTGCGGCACGTGTTCTTTCGATGTGGGTTGAGGATTTCGTAGATGAGGATACCGGCGAGGTAGTCTCATTGGAGCGTAACAAGGTTATCGTAGACCGTGAGGTTGAGCTTCAGGAGGAGCATATCGACGAGATTATCGAGTCAGGTGCAAAGACCATCCTTCTCCACAACGAGAATCCTTCAGGTATTGACTTCTCAATCATTTACAACACCCTACATAAGGACCCTTGTAACTCCGAGAAGGAGGCCGTAGTATATATCTACAGGCAGTTGCGCGCTTCGGAGCCACCAGATGAGGCTACTGCGCGTGACGTTATCGAGAAGTTGTTCTTCTCTGATAAGCGTTATGACTTGGGCGATGTAGGTCGTTTCCGTATAAACAAGAAGTTGGATTTGTCTATTGATCCTGCGATTCGTACCCTCACACGCGAGGATATCATCGAGATCATTAAGTACTTGATTCAGCTTATCAACTCAAAGGCGGATGTCGATGATATCGACCACTTGTCAAACCGTCGTGTACGTACCGTAGGTGAGCAGCTTGCTAACCAGTTCTCGGTAGGTTTTGTACGTATGGCACGTACAATCCGTGAGCGTATGAACGTACGTGACAACGAGGTGTTCACGCCAGAGGATTTGATTAATGCTAAGACTCTTGCCAGCGTCGTTAACTCGTTCTTCGGTACGAGCCAGTTGTCGCAGTTTATGGATCAGATTAATCCATTGGCAGAGATCACTCATAAGCGTCGTTTGTCGGCGTTGGGTCCTGGTGGTTTGTCACGTGATCGTGCAGGCTTCGAGGTTCGAGATGTACACTACACACACTATGGTCGTTTGTGTCCTATCGAGTCTCCTGAGGGTCCTAACATCGGTCTTATCTCATCTTTGTGTGTATACGCGAAGATTTCAGATATGGGCTTCATTGAGACTCCTTACCGTAAGGTTAACGAGGGTATCGTAGATCTCAACAACGACAACATTCGCTACTACTCAGCCGAGGAGGAGGAGGGCCAGACTGTAGCACAGTCTAACGAGCAGCTTACCGACGATGGTCACTTCATCAACCGCGATCGTATCAAGGCTCGTTTGGGCGCCGACTTCCCTGTTGTTCACGACACCGAGGTAGACCTCGTAGACGTTGCTCCTAACCAGGTAGCATCTATTGCGGCGAGCCTTATTCCTTTCTTGGAGCACGATGATGCTAACCGTGCGTTGATGGGTTCTAATATGATGCGCCAGGCAGTTCCATTGGTGCGTCCTGAGGCTCCTATCGTAGGTACAGGTATCGAGAAGGAGATGATCGTAGACAGCCGTGTTCAGGTTGTAGCAGAGGGCAATGGTGAGGTTGTATTTGCAGATGCTACACGCATCGAGGTACGCTACGACCGCACCGAGGATGAGCAGATTGCTACATTCGCCCCAGAGGTTACTGTTTACACATTGCCACGTTACCGTCGTACTAACCAGAATACGACCGTTACGTTGAAGCCTACTGTTCTCACAGGTGAGAAGGTAACTAAGGGTCAGATTTTGACCGAGGGTTACTCAACAGATAAGGGCGAGTTGGCATTGGGCCGTAACCTTAAGGTAGCATTTATGCCTTGGAAGGGTTATAACTTCGAGGATGCTATCGTTATCTCGGAGCGTATACAGCGTGAGGATATCTTCACATCTGTACACGTTGACGAGTATATTATGGAGGTTCGTGATACTAAGCGTGGTGTTGAGGAGCTTACTTCGGATATTCCAAACGTTTCGGAGGATGCTACTAAGGACTTGGACGCTAATGGTATTATCCGTATCGGCGCACAGGTTACTCCTGGCGATATCCTTATCGGTAAGATCACCCCTAAGGGTGAGAGCGACCCATCACCAGAGGAGAAGCTTTTGCGAGCTATCTTCGGCGATAAGGCAGGTGATGTTAAGGATGCTTCGCTTAAGGCACAGCCATCGCTCCACGGTGTGGTTATCGACACTAAGCTCTATAGCCATACACAGAAGGATGGTAAGCGTAACCGCGCACAGGAGAAGGCACAGATGGAGCAGCTCGACGCCGAGTACGCTTCACAGGTTGCAGCTCTTACAAAGACTCTCGTTGAGAAGCTTTGGCGTTTGCTCGAGGGTAAGACCACTACAGGTATCTACGACTACTACAACGTAGAGTTGTATGCTCCAGGTGAGAAGTTCACAGTTAAGATGTTGGAGAGCATTGCTTCTACAAGCGTCGACAACAAGACAGGTGTTGCTAATGGCTATATGTCATTGGGCCAGACACGCTGGACAGGTGATGAGCACGACGATGCTCTTATCTCGCTCACCATCAACAACTATATCATTGAGTGCAAGAAGGTTGCAGCAGCGGTAAACCGCGAGAAGTACAACCTCACAAACGGTGATGAGATTCCTACATCGGGCGTAATCCAGATGGCAAAGGTTTACATCGCTAAGAAGCGTAAGCTCAAGGTAGGTGATAAGATGGCGGGACGTCACGGTAACAAGGGTATCGTAGCAAAGGTTGTTCGCGATGAGGATATGCCATTCTTGGAGGATGGTACAATCGTGGATATCTGCTTGAACCCACTTGGTGTGCCTTCGCGAATGAACCTTGGACAGATCTACGAGACTGTACTCGGTTGGGCAGGTAAGGAGCTTGGTTTGAAGTTCGCAACGCCTATCTTCGATGGTGCGTCGTTGGAGCAGATTAACGAGTACACAGCTCAGGCAGGTGTTCCACGTAGCGGCCGTACTTACCTCTATGATGGTGGTACCGGTGAGCGCTTCGACCAGCCAGCAACTGTAGGTGTTATCTATATGCTTAAGCTCGGTCATATGATCGATGATAAGATGCACGCTCGTTCTATCGGTCCTTACTCACTCATCACACAGCAGCCACTCGGTGGTAAGGCACAGTTTGGTGGTCAGCGTTTCGGAGAGATGGAGGTTTGGGCATTGGAGGGCTTCGGTGCTGCCAATATCCTTCAG
>JAFYRB010000018.1 GCA_017559615.1 Alistipes sp.
ACTGACGAATCATATACTCTGGGAAGGCATCGTGACCTGCAGGTACTGGAGTATGTGTTGTGAAGAGCGATGATGAACGGATAACCTCCATAGCCTCTGAGAATGACAAGTGCTTCTTAGAGATGAGGTTGCGGATACGCTCAAGACCGATAAACGCTGCGTGTCCCTCGTTGCAGTGGTAAACCTCCTGCTTGATACCCATCTTTACGAGGGCGCGGATACCACCGATACCGAGCAACATCTCCTGCTTCAAGCGGTTCTCCCAATCGCCACCATAGAGGTAGTAGGTAATCTGACGATCCTCCTCGAGGTTTGCCTCGTAGTCAGCATCGAGCAAGTAGAGGTCTGTACGACCTACGGCGCACTTCCAAACGCGAGCCGAGAGTGTACGGCCAGGAAGAGCTACCTGTGTAGTAATCCAGTTGCCGAACTCGTCACGTACAGGAGAGATAGGGAGCTTGAAGAAGTTCTGTGCCTCGTATGTAGCCTCCTGCGCACCCTGTGCCGAAAGACGCTGTGTGAAGTAACCATAGCGGTACAACAAACCTACGGCAACCATACCTACATTGCGGTCTGAAGCCTCCTTGAGGTAGTCACCAGCCAAGATACCAAGACCACCAGAGTAGATCTTCAACGATGAGTGCAAACCATACTCCATTGAGAAGTAAGCCACCTTTGCGTGCTCTGGCGCAGGCTTCTCGTTCATATACTCGGTGAACTCCTTGTAAACAGCATCCATACGCTGCAAGAACTCCTTATCTGCGCACAACTCCTCGCAACGTGTTGCAGAGAGCTTGTCCAACAACGCGATAGGGTTGCGGTCTACCTTTACCCAAAGCTCTGCGTCTACAGACTCGAACAAGTCGCGTGCTGCAACAGTCCAGCACCACCACAAGTTGCGTGAAAGCTCCTCGAGTGGCTTAAGACGCTCTGGGATGCTCTTCTCAACCATAAGACGGTGCCAAGAAGGGCGGTTTGAAGTGAGCTGCTGGCGTACGAAGTTAATCTGCTCTGCGCGGTTACCACCGTCGATAAGTACACGGTTAGTACGAGCCACAGAGTTGTCCATAGCCTCCTCGTAAGCCTTCTTGTACTCGTTGAAGAGCTTCTTCCAGAGTGCTGTCTCCGAAATCTCCATAGCCTCCTTGCGAGCCTCGGCCATAGCCTCAGCATCCATAGCCATATAGCGCTTGATAACCTCTGTAATCTGGAATACAACCTCGCGCTCGTTGTAGTCGTCGCGGCGTACGATATCTACAGCGTTGTGGTTAGACTGCTTTGCAACCCACATACCGAAACCAGCCAAAGTAGTAGTAACGGTAGGAACACCATAAGCTACCGACTCAAGTGGAGTGTAGCCCCAAGGCTCGTAGTATGATGCAAATACTGTGAGGTCAACACCTGCCAACATCTCGTAGTAAGGGATGTTGAAGATGCCATCGTTGCCGTTGAGGTATGTAGGAACGAAGAGTACCTTAACACGTGAAGCAGTTGTAGAGAGGATGCTGCCCTCGATGCTCTGCGAAATCTGATCCCACGCCTCCTGCTCGAGGTAGTGCGAGAGGTAACGCTTCTGTGATGGGTTGATAGCATTCTCCTTATTCTCAAGGTGCTGTGCGAGGTCCTGACGTGCGCCAGCGTTGGCTGCAGGAACTGCGATAACTGCCAAAACATCGCGGTCGATGTTCGATGCTGCGAGCTGCTTCAATGACTCGAGGAATACGTCGAGGCCCTTGTTGCGGAACTCATAGCGGCCGCTGGTACCTACGATAAGGGTATTCTCCTGGAAGTTGTAACCCCAAGTTGCTGACGCAACCTCCAACATCTTCGCGCGAGCTACCTGACGCTGCTCGTCGAGCTTCTTACCCTGTGGTACGAAGCCATTCTCGAAACCGTTAGGTGTGATGCGTGTCACCTCGCGGCCGAGCAAGTACTTACACTCGTTAGCAGTGATGTCGCTAACGGTGAGGAATGCATCTGCGTATGTAGCAGCCGACTTCTCCAACGAGTGCTTTGCCATAACATTGAACTGACGAGCAAGCTCATCGGCGTTGAACTTATGCAAATCGTTGTAGAGTGGAAGACGGTTACCAGCGATGCAGCGGCCCATAACTGTAGCGTGAGTAGAGAATACTGTTGCTACGTAAGGAGCGTTGTCGCGCAAGTAGAGCGAACCTGCTGCAGCCATCCACTCGTGGAAGTGAGCTACAACCTTGTTTGTTGCATCTGCGAACTGCTCAACAAACGATGCGATTACAACACCCGCAGCGTGACCGAACAACACAGGCTCGATGTAGTCCCACTGACCTGAAAGTGAATCTACGTGGTATGACTCCCACAAGCTCTTGAGGATATTGTCCTTCTCGCGGATGAATGACTTAAAGTCGATAAGGATAGCGATAGGGTTGCCCTCGATAGCCCAACGACCAATACGAACACGAACACCCTTGTTGTAGAGTGTCTCACGCCAAGCGGCGAGGAGGGTGTTGTCCTCCTTAAACTCAGGACTTACAGCATCAAACGAAAAGTCAGGGCCGATAGTGATATACTTATCGCCGAGCATTCGCTTAACTGTAGGTGCCTTCGATGCGATGACAGTGTGAATGCCACCCACCTTGTTGCACACCTCCCAGCTAACCTCAAATAGGTAGTCAGGAGTTAAATTAACGTTACTCATATTTTTATTTTTTCTGAATTATAGATTTTTCATCTAATAGTATGATAATTTATCCTTTCTGAGTTGCATCCTACTCAAAAGGGAATAACATATCACGTTGCAAAGTTAATATAATTCTTGAATTACGAATAAGAATTTTAAATTATTTTAATAAATACGCCAATTAAATTGCCGAATGGCGATTTTTTTAGTCCGAATGGGAGATTTTTGTCGCTAAATATTCCAAAATGATGCGTTGATACATAAGAAGATATGCTCTATAAATAGATAAATATATTCTTTTTCAACGAAATTTTTATATAACAAAATTGTGGGTGTTTACGATATCGAGAGTTTCTTATTATCTTTGCGCTATGTTAAGCAAATTTACACAATATTACAAGCGCATTTTGACGTTAGCGCTCCCTGTTGTACTTGCACAGGCGGGACAGCTTACGACGCAGTTTGCCGATACGGCGATGGTGGGTAACTATGGTGGCGAGGACCCTGTGCCTCTGGCCGCGGTATCATTGGGAGGCTCACTCTTTCTGTTGATATATCTTGCCGCGCTTGGTTTAGCGCTGGCTATCACGCCGTTAGTGGGCGAGCAGTATGCACGTGGCGATAGGCGCGAGGTGGGACGATTGTTCGAGAATAGCGTTATCTACTGCACCCTTATCGGTGTTGTGGCTATGGCTATTGCTCTGGCGTTGCGCCCCTTTATCTCGGTGCTTGGCGAGTGGATGAGCGCCCCAGGGCAGAACATCACGCTGGTAGCCGAGATGGCGCTTCCGTACTACGATATGTTGGTATGGAGTATCATCCCGCTTATGCTCTTCCTCGCTGTCAAGCAGTTCCTCGAGGGTATCGGAAACACAAAAACTGCGATGTGGATTACACTGGGTGGCAACGCGTTAAATATCTTGCTTAACTATATCTTTATCTTCGGTAAGTTGGGCGTGGAGCCTATGGGTGCCGAGGGTGCAGGTTTGGCGACGCTTATCTCGCGTGTGGCGCAGACCGTGGCAATTGCGCTATACTACTACGTATCGCGCCGTTTGCGCATCTATCGTGCCTTCTTCGAGCGCGATGCGATTACCAAGAGCTATATTCGTTCGTTGTTTAAGGTTGGCTATCCAATCTCGTTCCAGATGGTTCTGGAGTCGGCAGCCTTTATCCTTACCTCTATCCTTGCACTATCGTTTGGCGAGGTTGCGGCAGGCTCTATGCAGGTGTCGTTCAGCATCGCTAATACCGCGTGGATGATTACCGTGGCTATCGGCTCAGCATCGACTATCGTGGTGTCGCATCTCTATGGTGCAAGGCAGCGCGCGGAGCTACGCCATACCGTTGCAGCGACCTATCATCTCGGCTTGGCGTGGGGAACATTTATGGCCGTTGTGTTTATCCTATTCCGCGAGCAGCTGGCGACAATATTTACAGATAATCAGGATGTTATAGCCCTAACTGCCAACCTGATGATATTCATTGCCATCTATCAATTCTCCGATGCTATTCAGGGCCTATCAATCAGTATGCTTCGAGGTCTTCAGGATGTTAAGGTCATAATGCCGATAGTCTTGATTAGCTATCTTGGACTTAATATTCCGATTGGATGTTGGTTGGCTTATGGCTTGGATATGGGGTGTCAGGGCTTGGTGATTGGACTTATTGTGGGACTTACGGCAGCAGCGCTGATGACTTTTATAAGACTCCGCCGACAAGTTAAATAAAAAAGAAGATGTCAAACAAGGCTACTTTGGTGTTCTTTGTCGTTATAACAGCGCACCTACTTCCGCTAACGAAATATCTCGCCAATGGGCAGTACGCCTAAGTACAGCCCATCGTCTTGAATTTCGCCGAGCGTTGTAGTAGCACTATTCTAACAACAAAATTCTTGCTCTCAAAATGCTCATTTACGCATAAGTAAACTCCGCTTTTTCGAGCTTCGTGCGCCTAAAATTAGCTCTTGTTATACAACTTCTACAAAAAATAAGAGGTTGTCCATTAGGTTTATGGACAACCTCTTTTATTTTAGATATGTAGCTTCACGCCGAAGAAGAATGTTCGTGGCATCGCTGGACCATAGATATATGCCGAGTCGCGGCCCGAGCCTAAGTCGATATCTCGCTGATAGGCATCGAGGATGTTCTTAACACCCGCGTTTACCTCCAAGTTGATGATATTTGTAAGGCGGAACGTGTAGCTTAGCTTCACGCCACAGTCGAAGAACGATGGTGTTGTAACCTCCGAGTCGGGGATTACGTTGCCACTAAGGTCCGTATGCTCGGCGTGCTGAACAAGCATAGGGCCTGTGAAAGTACCAAACAACGAGGCGTTAAACTGCTTTGTGATGAAGATGTTTGAGTTGAAGTAGCCATAGTGGTCTGGCGAGCGGAACATCTCGCGCTGTGGCGTCACACTCTCGCTCCACTGCTCTGGCTCGTCGTAGCGACTCTTCTGGAAGGTGTAGCCGAGCTGTACGTCGAAGATGTTGGCCATTCCGAGCTTCATCTCTGCGGTGATACCTCCCACACGTGCTCCCGAAGCATTGCGGCGCTCCTTGATAATCACACCATCTATCGAACCCACTTTCTCAAGTGTAAAGACACCATCGAGGATTGTGTAGAAGCCCTCGAGAAGGATGTTGGTCTGAAGGCGTCCGAAGTTACGATAGTAGTCCGCCGAGAGGCTAAACGAGTGAGAGTACTCGGGGCGAAGGTCATCCGAAAGACGGATTAGCGATACGGTGTTGTTAAGTGCGTCGATGTGCAAATCCTCGTTATAAGCCTGTGGTGCGCGGTAGCCACTCGAGTAGCTGGCACGTAGGCCGAGGTCGCTGATAGGGTTGTAGCGCAGCGTTACGCGAGGTGAGAAGATAGGCTTGCTGATAAGGTTGTGCTTATCGAGTCGGAAACCTATCAAGGCGTTAAACTTCTCGCTCTTCCACTCGTTCTGCGCGAAGAGTCCATATACGGATGTATGCTGGTCGATACGGCGATCGGTAGCGATGTAGTAGTCGTTCAGCGCGTTGTAGTTATACTCCGCACCTGCGGTAAGCTCGGCAGGGAGTCCTGCCATATAGTTTAGCGTATACTGCGCGCCGCCCACAATCGTAAGGTCACGTGTTGTACCATAAGCATCAGGGTTTCTATCAGCACCAAAGTAGCTCGAGCGGCTGATGTTCTGTGCCGAGATGTAGCCACTTGCACGGTGCTTCACGTTTGGAAAGTAGCTGAAACTGATGCTACCGCCGTCGATGCTATGGTCCACCTGCTCGCAGAGGTCTGCCATATGTGGTGCCATATCGAGGTTATTACCACCACGGCGGAAGTCGTGGATATGGTGGTACTCTGCCGAGAGACGTGAGTGTGCCGAGGTTTTGTAGTAGCCTCTAAATCCCGCAGTCTCGGAGCGCAGAGCGGTGATATCGGTGAAGCCATCGTCGTTACGGTCGTAGCCACCGCGGTTCTTCACCTGACCGAAGATGTAGGTTCCGAGTTTGTAGTCGTCCGACACAAAAGCTCCGCCGAGCGAGGTGTTGATATCGGGCGTGCCATCCTCCATAAAGTTTGTGGTGTTCGACAACGTAAGGGTGTTACGCACAGGGTCCTTGGTGATGATGTTCACAACGCCACCAATGGCACTTGAGCCAAAGAGTGCCGAGCCACCACCGCGGATAATCTCCACACGCTCAACCATCGCAACAGGCATAAGGTCAAGACCATAGACACCTGCCAAGGATGAGAATATAGCGCGGCTGTCGAGCAAAATCTGTGAGTACTGTCCCTCTAAACCATTGATACGTAGCTGTGGCGCACCGCAGTTACCACAGGTATTCTCCACGCGGAGTCCCGACTGGAAGTTCATTGCCTCCGAGAGGTTCGAAGATGCTGTAGCCTCGAAGAGCTTTGTAGATGCGACATTCACAACGGTAGCCGTCTGGCGGCGGTTAGTCTCGTTACGTGTTGCCGATACGACCACCTCGTCAACCACCGTCGTAGACTCAAGGAGCGAAAAGTTAAGCTCCTCGGTGTTGCGGGCAATGGCGATGTAGGTCATCTCCTGCGTCTCGTAGCCGATAGCCGAGATAACAATCGTATGCTCACCAACAGGGATGTTATTTATGGTATAGTGTCCTGTGGCATTTGCAGCGCAGCCAATAGTCGTATTCTTAATAGTGATGGTTGCAAATGGGATATGCTCTCCGGTATTTGCCGAGATGACGTGGCCGAAGATGTTAGAGTCGCTATTTTTGCGAGGACTCTCATTCTCGACCTTTACCTTTGGAGATTGTGGGTTGTCAGGTGTGGCAAAAGCGTTAAACGATAGTGTAAGTAGTAAAAGTGTAATAATTGTTGTTCTCATATAATCTTCGGTAGTGTTTAACATCAAAGTTGTAGTGCAAAGGTACGGGATAATGCACTACTAATCAATCGCCTATATATGGCATTTTGTCCCCGAAAAGGGGTGCAATATACCCATATATGGTGATTAAGCGTAACGAGTTGTGGTGTTAAACAAGCACAGGAGGTGCGCGAAGAAAAGATAGCGATGACTCCGCAGAGCAGATATCAAGGGTAATAGAAATCGCCTTGCTCTGCTCAATAAAAGTTGCATCGTCGGTAACTGTAATAGACTCTGCCACAACGCCATACGTATTCTGAAGGCGTGAAATGGTATCTACCGACGTGCTGCTATGTGAGTGCGAAGCGGGGTTGCCACTGAAGGGATGCGAGTGGACAATCTTGATGCCGTCGATGTTATGGCTATGGACAAACAGAGTGCTACCACCCAAATAGAAACCTATTGTGAGTAGTAGTAAGTAGCTAATAATCTGTTGTCTAAATTGTCGCATCCGGCGGCAAAGGTAACGTTTTTTTAACACAGCGACAATAATTTTATCGTTTATTTCTTCGAAATATTACCAATCTTTTGATTTGCTTGTTGTAAAACGAAAAAAAAGTTAATTTTGTAGTATGAGAAGAGTTGTCCATATGTTTTATGCGGTGTTATTAAGCGCACTATTTGTTTGTGCTTGTACTCCTGATGTTAAGCCTACACCCAATAATCCTGAGCCGGGTGGAGGTTCTGAAGAGGTGTTTGACCCCAATACAGACCTCCCCATTGAGCCATACAATCCTTACTATCCACAGTCACAGTGGGCCGAGGAGGAGTTAGCAAAACTCTTTGATATGGGTGCTTTTCCGAAGATTCACATCGAAGTATCACTTGAAGAGTGGAATCGATTGTTGGATGCTTTTGACTATTGGAAGTATGATAATACCTATATACATTGTGATGTGGATGTGGAGTTAGGTGACAAGGAGTATAGTTTTAAGGATGCAGGTTTGAGGATTAGAGGTTACTCTTCGCGTAGACGTCCAGAGGTTTCGCAGAATGGTGACACTCATAATGCTGATAATAGCGATTGGCAACAATCCAGCTTTATGCTCAACCTCCGTAAGTATCAAAAGGATGATGCTCACGAGTTGTATAACGTGCGAAAGATAAACCTACGACACTTCTATCAAGATGCTGCAAGTTGTCGTGAGTTGTTCTGCTATGACCTCTTCCGCCGCTTTGGTATTTGGACTACTCCGTATAGCTCCTATTGTCGATTATGGATACACGTAAAGGGTGATAGTAAGCCCGCATATTTTGGTGTTTATGGTATGGTGGAGGCTATAGATGATAAATTTATTAAACGACGTAAGGAGCTCTTTGGTGACCATAACCACAATCTATGGAAATGTCATTGTGGCGCACATCTAAACTACGATACCTATGAACGTTCGTTAATATACTTCGATGATGATAATGGTATCAACTACCACTATGAGCTAAAGAGTAACATCGAGAATTTCGAGGTTGCGAAGGCTCAGTTAGTTGAGTTTATGAGAAAATTATCGGAGTATGAGGGTGAGGAGCTTTATAATTGGATAACCTCGGTGTGTGATGTCGAGTTGTTGTTACGCACCTATGCCGTTAATGTCGCTGTGGGTAACTGGGACGACTATTGGGTTAATAGCAATAACTACTATCTATATTTCAACTCCTCGGATGTAGACCAATATAAGATTTTCTTTATACCTTGCGATTTTGACCAGACGCTTGGTAATGGTGGACGTTCGTATAATATTGATGTTGCGCGTCAGAATCCGTTGATGTGGGGTGACTCCGAGGCAAATCCTCTTATTGCAAAGTTGCTTGAGTTTGATGATTTGCGTGCGATATATGTCGAGGCACTTAAGGAGCTATGTTCCGAACAGAATGATTTTATGCACTACACCAAAGCCATACCTCGTATTCGGCAGTGGCATCGTATGATTGAGAAATATCTGTCAAACGACACGGGCGAAAATTGTGAGATTGTTGATACGCCTGGCAAAGATAGTAGTAATCCAGAGTATAGGATTCTGGATGAGTCGTCGGATGTTAATTTCTTCCGTCTTAAGACTGAATCAATAGAGGCTACTTTATTATAAAAAATAAGTGCGGGTATTTTCGTGATACCCGCACCTATTGTTTTTATACTTTAATTTATACCTCCGATGTGAACTTGAAGCGGATGTCCTTGAAATTCTCCTGTGCAATAGCCAAGGCGTAGCTCGTATCGGCAAGGAATACATCGCGGCCATACTTATCAACAGCCATATTCGTATGCTTACGACGCTTAAAGTCGCTCAACTGTGCCTCGTTATCCGACTCAATCCAGCAAGCCTTGTGGATAGAGATAGGCTCCCAGCGACACTTCGCACCATACTCGTGCTCCAGACGATACTGGATAACCTCGAACTGAAGAGCACCTACCGTGCCGATAATCTTGCGACCATTGAGCGATGAGGTAAAGAGCTGTGCCACACCCTCATCCATAAGCTGGTCGATACCCTTTGCCAACTGCTTGAACTTCATAGGGTCGGCATTCTCGATATAACGGAAATGCTCTGGTGAGAAGGATGGGATACCTGTGAACTTGAGCTTCTCGCCCTCGGTGAAGGTATCGCCAATCATAAACGTACCTGTGTCGTGAAGACCTACGATATCGCCTGGGAATGCCTCGTCGATAACCGACTTCTTCTCGGCCATAAACGCCGTAGGGGATGAGAATTTCATCTGCTTGCCGCTACGTACGTGTAGGTAGTTCTTATTACGCTCGAAACGGCCCGAACATATCTTCATAAAGGCGATACGGTCGCGGTGGTTAGGGTCCATATTCGCGTGAATCTTGAAGATGAAGCCCGATAACTTCGCCTCCGAAGGCTCTACAAGGCGTGTCTCCGTAGTTGCGTTACGTGGCGATGGCGCGATGCGAATGAAGCACTCCAACAACTCGCGAACACCAAAGTTGTTTACCGCCGAGCCGAAGAATACTGGAGCCACCTCGCCTGCGAGATACTCCTCACGGTTGAAGCTGTCGTAGACACCCTCCACCAAGTCGATGTTCTCGCGGAGCTGCGTAGCGAACTTATCACCGATGTACTTCTCCAACTCCGAAGATGCGAGGTCGTTAATCTCTACGGTCGAGGCATCAGCAGTCTGACGCTCATCGGATGTGAAGAGCGAGAGGTTCTTCTCGTAGATGTTGTATACACCCTTGAAG
Organism: Alistipes sp.; assembly: GCA_017559615.1. The sequence goes on from JAFYRB010000018.1 coordinate 10,260, forward strand.
GTGTCGCCCGACGAGATTGGGAATGCCAAAGGACGTACGCGAATCTTCAACTCTCTCTCCACCTCGTCCAACAAATCGAATGGATCCTTCGAAGGGCGGTCGAGCTTATTGATGAATACGATTACAGGGGTCTTGCGCATACGGCAGACATCCATCAAACGGCGAGTCTGTGTCTCGACACCCTTCGCGCCGTCGATAACGATGATTACCGAGTCAACGGCAGTAAGCGTACGATAGGTATCCTCTGCAAAGTCCTCGTGACCTGGGGTATCGAGGATGTTAATCTTCGCATCCTTATACTCGAAGCCCATAACAGATGTTGCCACCGAGATACCTCGCTGACGCTCAATCTCCATAAAGTCCGACGTAGCACCCTTCTTAATCTTGTTGCTCTTTACCGCACCCGCAACGTGGATAGCACCACCAAAGAGGAGGAGCTTCTCGGTAAGGGTTGTCTTACCAGCATCAGGGTGTGCGATAACCGCAAAGGTACGTCGTCGTGTAATCTCGTCAATAAGAGCCATATCGTTCTAAATTTGTTTAATTCCTAAATGGTGCGCAAAGATATGAAATTTATTTCATTTCCGAAAAAAAAGAAGCGGATGGAGTACTCTCCATCCGTATTCTTTCTTGAGCAAAGCTCAACAACACTATCGAGAGATTCTCGATTAGTTGTACTTGAATGTTGCCTCGTCTGATACAGTCAACTTCTTGCGACCCTTTGCGCGACGTGCAGCCAATACCTTACGGCCATTGGCAGTAGCCATTCTCTGACGGAAACCGTGCTTGTTGATTCTCTTACGACGAGAAGGCTGGTAAGTTCTTTTCATTGCCATAGTTGTATCTGTTTTTTATTGTTTTTGTTCCGCTTTATAATTTCGTTACCCCCCCCTGTTACCACCTCGGTTAAGGTCAATAACGCTTCTTTTGCGAGGTGCAAAGGTATAACGAATTTTGTTAATTGCAAATAAATCGTTAAAAAAATTGCAGTTTTTCACTTATTTACCCTAATCTTCGAAGAGATTTATCTCTCCGCGCTCCACTTTTCCATAGATTGCGGCGAGTTCTCCGATGGCTGGGGATATCACAGCGAGGGTGTCGGCAATAGCCTTCTCGCCACCTCCCTTGATGCGATAGAGTAGCGCTGCGTACAATGCTCTGAAGCAAAGCTCCGTATCGCTAACCTCCTCCTTGTCGATGATGGTGCGTAGGCGTGGAAGCTCCGCAGCAAGTAGGGCATAGGTAGCGCGATAATGCTCACCTACGGGGAGTTTCATAAGTTGAAGGTGGAGGTTGTGAAGGTCGGCAATAAGATGCAGCGTATGCTCGATATGTCCCTGGCTCTCCTTGCCCTCCTTACGCAGAAGCTCCACAATCTGCATATACCAATTAAAGATATTCTCCTTCTGCTGCTCGTCCGCGCCCTCAACTTTCGACACAAGGGTGCTATATATCGCCTCGGGACTAAACTGCAATGCGCGCAGCAAATCCTCAATCTGCCATATATATAATATGTACTCGGCGATATTCTCCTTTCGTTTCTGAAGTGCTATCAACATAGTTATAACCAATCGTTAGTGTTTAGTGTACTCTTTGGTGCATTCGGAACGTTCGAGAAGTAGGTGAAGCCCGTCAACTCCTCAAGCTCCTCGATAGTCATCATATCTCCCGCTGCGGGTTTGTGTCCCTTATCCTGCTCGTGGCAGATTACGAAGGCTCCGCACTGAAGCTCCGATGCCGAGCAATCCTTAACCGCCTTACCCGTGTTTCCTGTCTTTGTGCGAAGTAGGGCGTAGTAGAACATCGTAGGACGCGATACGTCGCTGCGGCCACCGAACTCTATCTTTGCAGGACGTCCCGTATTGCCATATTTGTCAGTGTAGGTGTCGAAGTATGCACCTATGACAACGTAGAGCGTGTCGCTACATACCAAGTCATCAACGTGGTCCTCGAGGTTGTTCCACGCGCCGCCTCCAGTGTTGAAGCTGTCGCTATACTGCGGTGCGATGTTGGTGTAGTAGAACACCTGCTTATTTGTTGCCGATGTCGAGAGACGCTCTGCCGAGCCGAGCATATGGCCCTTGTTACATCCGCCACCCGTAGACTTGCTCTTATACTGGATGTTGGCAGGAATCTGCGGGTCAACGCCATAGGCATCCGTGCGGCTTGCTCCCGACTCGTAGCTCTTGTGGCGTGGCGCCGCTACCCATACAGGGCAGTGATGCTCCGACGAGAAGCATACGGTGTAGTTTCGTGCCGAGCCGTTGCGCTGCGCATTCTTCTCGCCTCCAGCACAAAGGTGGTGGGCGTAGTAGAGCGTATTGTCGTTATCGTCGCGGCCATTCTTATCGGCATCAACCTCTATCGGAAGCTCATACCAACAACTGCGATATGTGTTGCCATTTGTTGGGGTTGGCTCTGGCTCAGGTTCAGGTTCTGGTTCTGGTTCCGGCTCTGGCTCTGGCTCAGGTTCAGGTTCCGGCTCTGGCTCGGGTTTAGGCTCTGGTTCCGGCTCTGGCTCAGGCTCGGGTGTAGGGGTGTCGATGCTCAGGGTTTTGAAGTCGCCACCATTAAATATCCAACTCTTGCCTTCACCACGTACAAATACCTTATAAACATAAGGTGTTGAGGGTGTTAGCTCGCCGATTGTGAGCGATATCATACGTCCCATCTCGGCGCTATGCCAATCGAAATTCTCGCTACCCGAGCGAGCGACCATAAAACCAACTTGGTCGATAGCCCCAAAATTCGAGGCGTTGATAGTCGCCGTAAGCGTCACCTCGTTAGTCTCAACCGACTCAACATCGCTCTCCACAAGCGAAACAACAAGTGGGGAATCGTTGCTGCACGACGTAGCGATGAGGAGCGCTACGGAGCAGATGGTAAGTAGCAAATGTCTCATTACTCTCTATTTTTCGAATCTATCCATATGGTCACAGGGCCATCGTTCGTAAGTTCAATCTTCATATCTGCGCCAAATTCACCCGTAGCAACGCCCTTGCCGAGTGCCGTCTCGACGCTCTGCACAAACTTCTCATAGAGTGGCTTCGAGATAGCCTCGGGAGCAGCCTTTATCCACGATGGGCGGTTGCCCTTCTTCGTGAGGGCGTGGAGCGTAAACTGGCTGACAATCATAATATCACCCGCGATATCCTCCACCGAGAGATTCATAACGCCTGCCTCGTCGTCGAAGATACGCAACTGTACGAGTTTCTTCGTTAGCCACGCGATATCCTCGTCGGTCTCGTCATTACCAACGCCAACCAATACCACAAGGCCCTTGCCTATCTCGGAGAATACCTCGCCACGGATATGGCATCGAGCCTCGGTGACGCGCTGTATTAGTAGTCTCATTGCTGTGCCTCCTCGAAGAATGTCCAAAGGTTATCGTTCTTCGGTACGGGTGCAGTGATGGTAATCTCCGCACCGCCAACAGGGTGTGCAAACGACACGCGGCGTGAGTGTAATGAGATGCCTCCATCCTTATTCGAGCGCTTTGCACCATACTTCAAATCTCCCTTGATAGGGCAGCCGATAGCCGACAACTGCGCACGAATCTGATGGTGACGGCCCGTCTTGAGGTCGACCTCTATAAGTGTGTAGTTCGTCGAAGCACCCAATACGGCATAGTCGAGAATCGCCTCCTTGCCATCGCCCTTTGGACGCTGGTGTGCGTGTGAGCGGTTGGTCTTAGGGTTGCGGACAATCCAGTGGTGGAGCGTACCCTCCTCGTCGTTAGGGCGATTCTCGGTGATGGCCCAGTAGGTCTTCTTAATCTTATGCTCGCGAATCATCTCGTTGAGGCGTGTGAGGGCCTTCGAGGTCTTGGCGAATACCACAGCGCCGCTTACAGGGCGGTCGATGCGATGCACAACGCCGAGAAATACTGCGCCAGGCTTATGGTCGCGAATCTTTATCATCGCCTTAATCTGATCCTCGATAGCCTCGGTGCCATCAGGATCGCTCTGCACGAGGTCGCCAGCGTGCTTATTGACAATCAGTAGATGATTGTCCTCGTAAAGTATATCGTTGATAGTAAACATATTACAACTTAAATGTGAATGGGAGTAGTTTCTCTGCTGAATCGATTACGGTTGCTGTGCCACCACCCGACATAATAACACGTATCGGTGATTTCTGTCTGCGCTCCACGTCTACAATCACCTGGCGGCACTGTCCACAAGGGTAGCACTCACGCTCCGAAGGGTTGGAGGCTATGGCGAGAGCCTCGATAGGGTCATCGGCATAGTTCGACTCGACGTAGAAGAGCAACGAACGCTCGGCACATAGGCCAGCAGGGTAGACCTCGCTCTCGAAATTCGAGGCGTGGAGCGTGCGGCCACTGCGTAGACGTACCGCGGCACCTACGTGGAAATTAGAGTATGGGGCATTTGCACTCTTTGTCGCCTCCTCGGCCTCGCGTACCAATGCAGAATCTTCGCTTGGTAGCTCCTCGAGCGTCGCGAAATGGCTGTAGGCTATCTCCAAAATCTGTTTCATAGCAGAACTCTTTTGGTTTATAATACGTGCAAAGATAATAAAAAATATAACTAAAAAAAAGCGACTACGGAAAAAGTCCGCTCCATAGCAAAAGAAAAAGGGTGACTACAAGTCACCCGAATGTTATTAAAGTCTATCCACTTGGCTAAATGTAGTAGTAGATATTGTCGTAATCTTCAACGTCGACGGTTGTGCGGAGAAGTGTTCCATCCTCGGCATAATCGAGGTCAATATCGGTCAAATAGCCATTGATAACTATTTCTGCCTCAATGAAGTATAAAGTGTCGTTGCCGTTACGCTCCAAGCGCTCTACATCGTCAACAGGCGTTGTCGTGCCATACTCAGTCTCGAAGGCTGTGCGTACGGCTGCGGGAAGCTCCGAGTATTTGATGTCATACTTTGTCATCACCCATTTGCCGCCCTTGGTGTACCACGCCTCGCACTCTCCCTCGCCAGGGATATGGAACTCCGCAACGGCATAGCCGCGCTTCTTCTCCCACTCTACATCTACGGCATTTGGATATCTCTCGTAGAAGGTATCACGAAGGGATGTTGGTGCATTGTAATCGTCACACGCCGAGAGTGTTACGGCAAGAAATAGTGTGACAAACGAATATAAAAACTTTTTCATAATTTTGGTCAATAATTTAAGGTTATTTGGTGAATATGAGTTTAGTCGTCAATCTCGACCAAGCGCATATCTTTGTTGAACGTAAGCTCTCTGCCGCCTGTGAGTTTCACCTCCCAATTTCCACGCTCGCGTTTTAGCTCCGTGATGTTGCTATTTGGGTAGCGCTCCTTGACGTAGGTGCTAATCTTCTCGGGGATAAGAGTGTGAGGCACAGTGCTATAGCGGCAGTCAATCTCCTTCCAAGTGCCATCTCCGTTGAACTCAATTTTTATGCCCGAAGTAAAGACTACGTTGTACTCATTGCTGATGATATCTCTGTCGAGGTTGACGTGCGACACCTCCTCCTTATGGAAGTATTTGTTTATAAACTCCTTAGCCTTTGCAGGAAGTTCGCTATAATCGATAGGTTTGTCATCATAAAAAGTTCTGCTCTCTGTTGCGTAAAGCGTTGTGGCAGAGAATATAAGTGATAAAATAATCGTTGCAAATAGTTTCATAATTCTTATTTCTGGTTATTGTTATTTATTTTATGTTTATTTTCTGGTTGCAAATATTGTGCTTTTTTTTGAATTTACAAAGAAAAATGACCGAAAATATGATTTTTGTGGTTCATTTTTTTCATTTTCCTAAACAAATACCCTTTTTTGTTTGGTATATCGAAGGGTAGTGGCGGCCTAAATTTCAAAGATTATGCGAGGGGTGTGGTTTTATGAATCTTTATTGTTATAATTTTTTGCAATATTGTTACCGATTATATAAAATTTTTCATACCTTTGTATGTCTATACTATTAATGAGTAGGATATGGTGAACAAGAAATATACACTTTTGGAGGTGAAGTTGGGCGATAAGCGTTTGGAACGTGAGTTCCTGGAGTTGCCCAAGAGAATTTACAAAGGATACCCTAATTGGGTATGCCCCTTCGATAGCTCTATATTGGCGGTGTTCGACCCTGCTAAGAACAAACTCTTCAAGGATGGGGAGGCTGTGCGTTGGGTAGCCTATAACAGCGCTGGAGAGTGTGTAGGTCGCATCGCAGCGTTCTACGATAAGGGCCACGCCTATGGCTATGAGCAGCCAACGGGCGGTTGTGGCTTCTTCGAGGCTATAGATGATCAGGAGCTTGCCAATGTGTTGTTCGATGCTTCACGCGACTGGCTTAAGGCTCGCGGTATGGAGGCTATGGATGGCCCTATAAACTTTGGCTCGCGTGATGCTTGGTGGGGACTTCTTGTTGAGGGTTATGAGTATCAGCCACTCTTCGAGAATCCATACCATCCGCCTTACTACAAAGAACTCTTTGAGAACTACGGTTTTCAGAGCTACTTTAACCAGAATACCTACCTCTGGAATATATACGATGATGATGTAAACGAGGTTGTTCACGAGCGTGTTAAGCGCCTTATGTCTACGCCAGGCTATCGCTTTGCATCTATCGGCAAGGAGGATTTGTACTCCGCAGTCGAGAAGATTCGCACGATTTACAACAAGGCGTGGGCGTTGTTCACAGGTGTGCAGCCTATGAGTGTTGAGGAGGCGCGACAGATGGCCGACACTATGCGTCCGATTATCGACCGCAACCTTATCTGGTTTGCCTACTTCAACGACGAGCCTATAGGTTTCTTTGTTATGGTGCCAGACTTAAACCGCCTTATCGGCAAGTATAACGGTAAGTTCGGTATCGTGAACAAACTCCGTATGTTGTGGGACTTGAAGGTGAGGAAGAAGTGTGATAGAATCTTTGCCATCATCTTTGGTATCACACCAGAGTTTCAGGGTAAGGGCGTAGAGTCAGGATTTATGAAGGCGATGCTCGACGGCTATATCCGCACCGATAAGAATGAGTATAAGAGCGTGGAGTTTGCGTGGATTGGCGACTTCAACCCTGTGATGAATCGTATGGTGGAGCGTTACATCTGTGCGCGTAAGCATAAGATGCACACCACGTACCGCTACCTCTTCGACCGCACGAAGGAGTTTACACGTTGCCCACGTGTGGGCTTCAAACCGCGCACTGCCGCGGAGGAGGCTCCAAAGGCCTAATTTAGGAAAGAACTTAATGTAAAACCAAATAACTTAAAACTATAAAACCAATGAAAACAACAGCTTTTACAAAGTACCATATCGCAAATGGTGCTAAGATGGCAGAGTTCGCAGGCTACAATATGCCTATCGAGTTCTCGGGTATTAACGACGAGCATATCAACGTTCGTGAGAAGTGTGGCGTATTCGACGTAAGCCATATGGGTGAGATTTGGGTTAAGGGCCCACGTGCTACAGAGTTCTTGCAGCGCATCACCACAAACAACGTTTGTGATTTGTATGATGGTAAGGTTCAGTACACTACAATGCCTAACGGTAAGGGTGGTATCGTAGACGATATCCTTGTTTACCGCATCAACGAGCAGAAGTATATGCTTTGCGTTAACGCAGCAAATATTGATAAGGATTGGGCTCATATCTGCGCTCAGGGTGAGGCTTATGGTATGCGTGCTGGCGAGGAGCTTGAGAATGCTTCAGATAGAACAGCGCAGCTTGCTATTCAGGGTCCTTTGGCTATGCAGCTCGTACAGAAGATGACCGACGAGCAGGTTGTGGATATGGAGTACTACACCTTCAAGCTTTGCAAGGTTGCGGGTTGCGACGTTATCCTCTCTACAACAGGTTACACTGGCTCTGGTGGTTGCGAGATTTATATGTACAACGAGGATGCTGACACTATCTGGGAGGCAATGTGGAAGGTAGGCGAGGAGTTCGGCTTGAAGAACATTGGCCTCGGCGCTCGTGATACTTTGCGTCTTGAGAAGGGCTTCTGCCTCTATGGTAACGATATCGACGATACTACATCTCCTATCGAGGCTGGTCTTAACTGGCTCACAAAGTTTGTTGAGAACAAGCCATTCATCGACCGTGAGTTGATGGAGGATCAGAAGAAGAATGGCGTTAGCCGTAAGTTGGTAGGCTTTAAGCTCATCGACCGTGGTGTGCCACGCCACGAGTATGCTTTGGCAGACCTCGAGGGTAACGAGATTGGCCACGTAACATCTGGTACTATGTCACCTTGCTTGAAGGTGGGTATCGGTATGGGTTACGTAAAGCCAGAGTTCGCAAAGGCTGGTACACAGATCGCAGTTGTTGTACGTGGTCGTTTGCTTAAGGCAGAGGTTGTACGTCTTCCATTCGTATAATTTATATATAGTATAGGGCAATTCGGCACCTTTTTTCGGGTGCCGAATCTCTCTTTTTATAAAAAAGGAGAAAATTTTTGACAAAGAGGGATATAATTACAAAATTTATCTTACCTTTGTAATGTATTTTAGGACTATGATGTCCAGTGCAAAGAAAATTTACTTTTTAATTAATCACATTATAACCTTTTAACTTAACTAAAACTATGGATGTAAAAGTTATTATGGCCAATTTGGAGGCCAAGCACCCAGGCGAGAGCGAGTACTTGCAGGCAGTTCAGGAGGTATTGGAGTCTATCGAGGAGGTATACAACCAGCACCCTGAGTACGAGGCAGCAAAGATCGTAGAGCGTATGGTAGAGCCAGATCGTATCTTCACTTTCCGTGTTACTTGGGTTGATGATGCAGGTCAGGTACAGACTAACCTCGGTTACCGCGTTCAGTTTAACTCAGCTATCGGTCCTTACAAGGGCGGTTTGCGTTTCCACCCAGCTGTTAACCCTTCAATGTTGAAGTTCCTCGGTTTCGAGCAGACTTTCAAGAACGCGTTGACTACCCTTCCTATGGGTGGCGCTAAGGGTGGTGCTGATTTCAACCCAGTTGGCAAGTCTAACGGTGAGATTATGCGCTTCTGCCAGGCATTTATGCAGGAGTTGTGGAACAACATCGGCGTAGATACTGACGTTCCTGCAGGTGACGTAGGTGTTGGTGGCCGTGAGATCGGTTTCCTTAACGGTATGTACCAGAAGCTTGCTCGCAAGTACCACACTGGTGTATTGACTGGTAAGGGTGAGACTTGGGGTGGTTCTATCCTTCGTCCTGAGGCTACTGGTTACGGTGCTTTGTACTTCGTTGAGTATATGTTGGCTAAGGCTGGCAAGGATATCAAGGGCAAGACTGTTGCAGTTTCTGGCTTCGGTAACGTAGCTTGGGGTGCATCACAGAAGGCTGTTGAGCTCGGTGCTAAGGTTGTTGCTATCTCTGGTCCAGACGGCGTTTGCGAGATCCCTGCTGGTATCACTAACGAGATGATCGACTATATGCTCGTAATGCGTTCTTCAAACCGCAACAAGGTTGAGGATATGGCTACTAAGTTCCCTGAG
>JAFYRB010000019.1 GCA_017559615.1 Alistipes sp.
AACAACACCTTATTAGCATTTGCACGCTGTGTACCAATCTGGATACCAGAGTGACCACCCTTCAAGCCCTTAACAGTAATCTTGTATGCCGCGAACTTGCCCTCGAGTGGCTGCTCGCGGTACTTGAACGTTACGTTTACGTCCATACCACCAGCGCAACCTACATACAACTCACCCTCGGTCTCCGAGTCGAGGTTAAGCAAAATCTCGCCCTTGAGCATACCGCCCTTAAGACCGAAAGCACCATCCATACCTGTCTCCTCGGTAGCAGTGAACAAACACTCGAGAGGACCGTGTACAAGCTCCGCATCCTCCATCGCAGCCATCGCAGCAGCCAAGCCGATACCGTTATCAGCGCCCAACGTAGTGCCGTTAGCAGTTACCCACTCGCCGTCGATGTAAGCCTCGATAGGGTCTGTCGAGAAATTAAACTCTGTGTCGTTGTTCTTCTGTGGTACCATATCGGTGTGAGCCTGAAGGATAATACCCTTGCGGTCCTCCATACCTGGAGTAGCTGGCTTATAAACATATACGTTCTGTGCCTCGTCAACCTTATGCTCAAGGCCCAACTCCTCTGCCCACTTTACGATGTATGCGCGGATAGCATCCTCCTCGTGTGATGGGTGTGGAATCTCACAAATAGCAGCAAAGTGCTTCCATACCAATTCAGGCTTCAAGCCTTTCAAATTCTTGTCCATAGTTTATTAAATATTAATTAGTTAGTTATTTTCGTTGTTGTGTTTGCGGAGTCCGTTCTCCAGCTCCTCGCGGCGCTCAAAGGCCTCCACTATATACTTCACCAAGCGGTGACGCACGATATCTCTCTTGTCGAACTCCACAACACCGATGCCCTCTACGCTCTTAAGCGTATCCATAGCCTTCGTGAGTCCACTGTCGGAGCGGCGTGGAAGGTCAATCTGTGTAACATCGCCCGTAACGATAAACTTGGCATTGCGGCCCATACGCGTTAGGAACATCTTTATCTGCGAGAGGGTAGTGTTCTGCGCCTCATCGAGAATTACAAAGGCGTTGTCCAACGTGCGACCACGCATATACGCCAAAGGGGCAATCTGCACCGTACCCTCCTCGATAAACTTCTGCAACTTCGCAGGTGGAATCATATCGTTGAGCGCATCGTAGAGAGGCTGCAAATATGGGTCGAGCTTCTCCTTCATATCGCCTGGTAGGAAGCCGAGTTTCTCGCCCGCCTCCACCGCAGGGCGTGTCAAGATGATACGACGTATCTCCTTCTCCTTCAATGCTCTAACGGCAAGCGCAATCGCCGTATATGTCTTTCCCGAACCCGCAGGACCTACGGCAAAGAGAAGGTCGTTCTTCTCGGATAGTTTTACAAGACGCTGCTGGTTTATGGTTCGTGCGCGGATGATTGCGCCATTATTGCCATAGACAATCACATCCTTATCCACTGCTGGTGGCTCTGCCGAAAGCTCCTCGAGGCTCGATGAGAATGCCTGTGACACCACCTCCGAGGAGATGTGTCCATACTTGATGTAATACTCCACAAGGGCATTCATTCTGCGCTCGAAAGCTGCCACATCGCTCTTCGCACCGAGGGCCTTAATCTTATCGCCACGAGCCACAATCTTCACCTTTGGACATAGCTCACGCATCTGCTCAAGGTAGGCGTTCTGTGCGCCATATAGCTCGCGGGCATCGACACCCTCAATCAATATCTCTTTAGTTATCTCTTCACTCATATTGTGTTGTTTCTCAATTATCTACGTCGTAGCCATTGGGCTAAAATAGTAGCGTTACACCCGCCTGAAATTTATAGCATTGTGTGCTGAACTCGATGCCCGAATTCTCCGTATTCTGCTTGGCACCGAACTGATTTACGGTCTCCATCAGTGGATGAACATATCGTGCCTCGATGATGAGGTGGCGTGTAAGGCGGATGCCCACTCCCGCAGCCACATTCCACGTCGGAGTTACTGGGCCATAGAAGTATGTATCGCCCTCGACGCTATACTCGCCACTCGACTTTACGCTAAAGAGCGGACCTGCCGAAAGACGTATGCGGTTATCCAAAAATCTTAACGATAGTAGCACGGGAATATCCACGTTACGGCTCTTGATACGTCGCTCCAACTCCCCCCACTTGGCATCTATCGAGCCGCCCTCGTAGATAATCTCCGCCTCGATAGCGAAGTTTCTGCCGAAGCATACCGCCATATCGAAGTGGCCCTGGAGTCCGTAGCGAGGTTGAAGGTAAATCTCGGTAGTCGATATTGAGCTAAAACCCGTATACACCGCACCAATACCCACACCCCACTCGGTGGAGATATTTCGCTTCTCGGATTGTATGGCATACTCCAAATGATGAGTGTCGCACGTACACTGTGCCATAGCCTCGCCACGCCCCACGAGCATCGCTACAACTACGGCAGCCATCGCTACCAATCCTCTTATGCTACTTCTCATACTACTTTGTTTTGTTGCTTCGTGTGGTTGTTCGCCACGTTTATCCTTCAAAGATACTTATTCTAAACAAATAAACCAAAATTTATGCTAAATATTTTGTAAAGTTTCTATATTTAATAGAAATGTCGTATCTTTGCGGCGTATTATGTATATACGACAAAATATAAACACGATATAAGTATGAGTTTAGTAGCAATCGTAGGTCGCCCAAATGTGGGTAAATCGACACTTTTCAACCGTCTTGTAGGTCAGCGTCAGGCTATCGTTGACGAGACTGCAGGTACTACACGTGACCGCCACTACGGTAAGACCGACTGGAATGGTAAGGAGTTTTCTGTAATCGATACGGGTGGTTACACCGTTAACTCGGAGGATATCTTCGAGGATGAGATTCGCCGTCAGGTGATGTTGGCTATCGACGAGGCAGACCTTATTTTGTTCCTCGTTGAGGTTAAGACAGGTATTACCGACCTCGATATGATGATGGCAGATATCCTTCGCCGCTCGGGTAAGAAGGTGATGCTCGTATGTAACAAGGTCGACACCTACGACCTTATCTATTTCTCACACGAGTTCCACTCGCTCGGTCTTGGTGAGCCATTCTGCATCAGCTCTATGTCTGGTAGCGGTACGGGTGATATGATGGATGCCATCCTTGCTAATCTCCCAGAGGATACCTCTGCCGAGTACGACGCATCGCTTCCACGTATCGCCATCGTAGGTCGCCCTAACGTAGGTAAGTCGTCAATGACAAATGCGTTGTTGGGACAGGAGCGTAATATCGTGACCAATATTGCAGGTACAACACGCGACTCTATCCACACTCGCTACAATATGTACGGTATGGACTTCTACCTTATCGACACTGCGGGTATGCGTAAGAAGGGTAAGGTTACCGAGGACCTCGAGTTCTACTCTGTGATGCGCTCTATTCGTGCTATCGAGAATGCCGATGTCTGCGTTCTTATGCTCGACGCCGAGCAGGGTATCGAGTCACAGGACTTGAACATCCACAACCTTATCGTTCGTAACCGTAAGGGTTGTGTTATCGTAGTAAATAAGTGGGACTTGGTGGAGAAGGATAGCAACACTATGAAGGTATGGCGTGAGTTCCTCGAGAAGAAACTCGCTCCATTTAGCGATATTCCAATCATCTTCACATCGGTAATCAACAAGCAGCGTATCCTCGATGTGCTTCAGGCTGCTATCCGCGTATATCAGTCTCGTAAGCGTCGTATCTCTACATCCGACCTTAACGAGTTCTTCTTGCCGCTTATCGAGAACTACCCTCCAGCAGCAACAAAGGGTAAGTACATTAAGATTAAGTACGTTACGCAGCTTCCAACGCCTACGCCACAGTTCGCCTTCTTCGTGAACCTTCCACAGTATATCAAGGAGTCATACCGTCGTTTCCTCGAGAACAAACTTCGTGAGCAGTGGGATTTTTCGGGAGTGCCTATTCAAATCTACTTCCGCCAAAAGTAATTTGTTGATATAGCGGCGCATTAGCGACGCTTCAGTCAAAAAGGCGAATGGGAAATACGCTTAGTATGTCCCATCCGCCTTTTCTCGTGTCAGCGCCACTACTACACCACTCTCTCAACAAATTTAATTTCTTTTTATAAGGCAGCATCTGCGGCCTCTCAATCAAAACTCCAGATGAGCAATGCCCATCTGGAGTTTTATTTAGGGAGTTTAGGGAGTTTAGGGAGATTAGGGATGGGCCCCGCTTTATGCGCACTACTCTCCCTAATTTCCCTAACTTCCCTTTGATAGTGTTTAAGGAGATTAGGGGGTGGGCTGTTCTCTTTTCTACTCCTTTCTCTTTGCCCAGGTGTATTGCAATGTTGCCAGTACGATGGCGCAAGGAATGATGATGCACACCGTAACAAGCTCATTTATACCGCAGAGTATCAACGTGGTTATTACGCCAATGAGGAAGAATGATAATGCGTGGATAACTCTTAAGCGCGGGATGTAATACTTTCCCGACTCGCGGATATGCTTCTTAATTGCGAAGTCCGCCTTGCCGAGTAGCATCATAATTCCCAAAACGGCAAATACAATCGACATTACCAATAAGTAGATATTTTCAGTACTCATAGTTAGTAGTTTTAGTTGTTCATAGATGGGTTGTAAATAGTCTCCCAAAGATAACTATCATCCTCCTGTTGTTTGTTGCTCTTTGTTACGTTAGCCTTACGGGTGAAAGACTCTACGAACTCCCACACAAGCTCCCTATGAGGGTCGTTAAGGTCTATCTCCAGGTCTGGATATAGGTACTCGGCATCCTCCACTGTGCCATATGTGGGGCGTCTGAATATCTTATGGCTTACGGTAGTTATTGTCCCTGTATTAGGAAGTGTGCAGTAGAGGACATCGCCATAGTGGCTTGGTCGGCCACCAGAACGCTCACCAACGATGCTTCCGATATTGTTGTCACGCGCTGTGGTAAGGAGCAACATTGCACTGCTAAAGGTATCCTTGCCCTGGATGAAGATAACATCACCCTTAAACACACGCTCTGGGTCGAGGTTTAGGATGTGGTGTGCAGAATCCTGCGGTGCGGTGAAGTCTATCTTTGCATCTCGGTTGTGGTCGAACTTGCGAGCCCAGTATGTTTCGCCAATCTCGAGAGGCTTGCCATCGTAGGTAAACTCCTTATAATAAGGGTAGTAGGTTAGCATCAACTCCGATATTCGCACCTCGGCGCTATATTGCTTAATCTCCTCATAGGGCTTTAGCCACGACAAAAGCACATCGCCCAACACGCTATTACCTCCGCTATTATACTGAAGGTCTACGACAAGAGTTTTGATGCCCTTTGCCTCAATCTCGGCCATCATCTCGTTGCAGAACTCATCGAAGCGTGCCAGCTGTGTGTATTGAGGATGTGTAACTCTGTCGGCAAACTGGTTGAATTGTAGGTAACAGATGCTCTTCTCCTCAAAAATCTCATAGTCGAAGAGAGTATTTCGAGGTGCTGTGACTCTATCCGAAAGGTTGCTCTCTAGCTGGGTAATCTTAAGCTCTCGCTTATTTATCGCAGGTATTGTGGCGGTAGTGTTGTCGGCGAAGGTGATGTGTAGCTCCTCACTGCTCATACCGAGCATTGTCCAAAAGTCGGTTAGTAGGAGATACTCCGTAACCAAATTTTCGAAGTTGACCTCGTTGTCGGCGCTCACAATCTCTCGTGCCGCGTTGAGAATCTTTTTCAGCGGCTTGCCGTTTATGTATTTGACCTCCTTACCAAGGATGTCGCGATACTCATCTTGACATAGGTCAACAATCGAAGGGGCATTGCCATTGATGGTAAACCTCACTGGGAATATCCTATCTGGCGAACTCCAGTAGTATATCGCAGTATGGCCATCGTGTAGCGATGCTGCTACTTTAGCGAGGTAGAGCTTAAACTCCGCAACGTCACCTATTTTGCCACACTCCTTGTACATATTACGTACGCGCTTCTGCAATTTGGCGCGATGCTCAGCATCGGCGTAGTAGGGGTGAGTGTCACCAAGCATATCGGCATACAGGAGCATATCTTTTTGAAAGGCGTTACCTTCCACATACTCTCTCGAAGCCTCTATCTCTGTGTCGTGATGCGCAGGGATATTCTGACCATAGGCAATGCCCAATGATAGTAGGGCTGTTGCCAGTAAGGATATACGTTTCATAGTCGTTAAACTTTTCTTATCCATCCTAACTCTATCATCGTGCCAGCTACGCCAAGGGCTATGAACAGATAGCTCGCATACTCGTCAAAGATATCCGTTGCATTTAGTACTACAATCGCTACCGTAGCAATGAGTATCTCTATTGCAAATGCCCTTCTCCAGCGGGCTATTCTTAGTTCCGAGGGTTTGTCGTTATCAGCCTGGCTCCAAGAGTACCACTTGTCGAGCTTACCCATTATAGCCAATAGGGATAATGAGGTAAGTATCAGGCAGATAATGGTGATGATGAGGATGTGTGTCGAGGTAGTCATAGGTTAAAGATATTGAGCCTTGCGGCGGCGTTTCTCTCGGAGACGCATCATCGCTATCTCCTCTCGTGAGCGGCGACGTATGTAGCGCAGACGTGCAAAGCAGCAGATGAATGCAAGCCACATAATAGAAGAGCAGATTGTCAGGTTTTGCGCAAACTCCACATCTATCTCATCTGCCCAATAGAGTATCCAGGGTAGTATGCTCCACGTTGCGGCTATCACACCCGTAGATACCGAGGCCTTTGCCCAGCAGGGACGTGGTGCCATACGGCGGTAGGTCAATACGAGGCCAATGCAGAAGAGTCCCACAGCGATGAGAATCTCTATCTCTCTATGGTGGGGAACGCTCTCAGGGATGTAGTTAATGCCAAAGAGTAAGCACGTCGATGCGAACATCACTACATCTGCGAGCTTTAGCTTTCCCTCATCGGGGCTTTTGCCCAGACGGCGATTTACCAGTTTCTCTATTCTGCCGAAGCGAATTTTGTAAAAGCTATACTTATTCTTCATTTTGTGGCTCCTCCTTAGCCTTCTTTGCGCGAGGCTTGCGTCCACTGCGACGCAAGGCCTCGGCAATAATCCATTGCAGCTGTCCATTCATCGAGCGAAACTCATCGGCTGCCCACTTCTCAAGGGCATCCATCGTCTCGCCGTCGATGCGTAGCACGAAACTGCGTGTGTTTGAATCCTTTGTAGCCATAGGGGATACTTCAAAAGGGTTTACTAATTATGCAAAGTACCAGTGTTTACCACAGGCTGTGCAGCCTCATCGGCACAGAGTACCACGAGCAAGTTGCTCACCATAGCTGCCTTACGCTCCTCGTCAAGCTCCACAACCTCCTCGGTAGATAGGCGCTCAAGGGCAATCTTAACCATCGACACAGCACCCTCAACAATCTTCTCACGTGCCGAGATGATAGCATCAGCCTGCTGACGGCGAAGCATAGCAGCAGCAATCTCTGGAGCGTATGCGAGGTAGTTCAAGCGTGCCTCGATAACCTCGATACCCGCGATTGAGAGGCGCTCGTTAAGCTCGTCGGTGAGGCGGTCGTTAATCTCATCACCACCCGAGCGGAGTGTTACCTCATCCGAAGCGTTGTTAGAGTTCTCGTCGTAGGCATACATACCTGCCACCTGACGCAATCCCGAGTCGCTCTGCACGGCTACGAAGTTCTCCAAGACGTTCATACGTGTGTTAGAGCCAGTTGCGCCAATCTCCAATGGTGCATCAATCTCGAATACAGCGTTATATGCGCCATCGTTCTTAATCTTCCACACTACAACGAGGCCGATAAGAATAGGGTTACCCGCTTTGTCGTTAACCTTGATAGGGTCTACGTTGAGGTTACGCGCACGCATCGAGAGCTTCTTTGCGCTCATAAATGGG
>JAFYRB010000020.1 GCA_017559615.1 Alistipes sp.
ACGAGAGCGTTCGCTCTTGCGAACCGCAAAGGTACACATTTTTTTTGATATTACCATATCCAAAATGTTAATTGCGCAAAATTCGCTCTCAAAATGTCCAATATCTGCCAAAATCATACGATTTTCGCCACACATAAAGTCATTATAGCGTAAGTCGGCAGTGATGTAAACATCGGCTTCAGCCCTCAAAGCATCGTCTATATTAGAGCGACCCGAGCCAGTACATATCGCAACCTTACGCACCGAAGCATTAGTAGTTGGGATATCGCTATAGCGGATAGCACCTACATTAAAGATCTCTTTCACACGCTTCAAAAATTCGATAGCATCCTCAGCCTCTGACAACTCACCTACTACGCCATAACCTACTGTGTCATCCCCCTTACGAGGTTCGAGAATACGCATATTCTCCAAACCAAGAGCTGCCCCCACATACCAACTTGTACCACCCTGCACACTATCAAGATTGGTATGACAAGCATAGAGTGCGATATTATGGCGGATAGCGCGCTCAACGCATCGCTCAACATATGTAGCTGAGTTAAGACGCTTGAGTGGCGAGAAGATAATTGGATGGTGCGTAATAATAATATCGCAACCCTCCGAGATAGCCTCATCGATAACCTCCTCGGTAACATCTACAGCCAAGAGTGCCGAATGCACTTCATCGTCCATACGACCTACGATAAGGCCAGAGTTATCATACTCTGCCTGTAGCGACAATGGTGCAAACTCCTCAATTATAGCAGCTATATCGCGAATTTTCATACACTTCTAAATATTAGAATAGCGACTGCTCATAGAATGGGAATAGCTCCTTATGCTCTTCTGTCTGCTTAGCCTTAGCCTTGCGACGAGTAACACTCTGAGGAGCTGCCTCTGTTGGCTCGGCTGCTTCTACGACCTTGCGTGGACGACCACGACGGCGTGGAGCCTCCTCCTTAACCTCCTCTTTAGCCTCCTCTACTACTTCAACAGGCTCCTCCTTGGTAGTGACACCCGACACGACCTCAGCCTGTGCTTGCACCTCTACATCGGAGATTAGCTCAGCCATAGCCTCGATAGGAGCCTCGTACTCAGCTGGGGTATTATCACCCAAAGACTCACGCACCTCCAACAACATAGCGCGAATATGCTGCAAGCGCTCCAGAATCGAAACATCACGCTGTACACTCTTACCACGTCGCTTCATCGCCATATTTGCGCCCTCGAGGGTCATACCCTTCTCCTTAACAAGGTGGTAGAGAAGCTTTAAGTTCTCGACATCAGCAGGAGTAAACATTCTGTTACCCTTCTTATTTTTATGAGGCTTAATGCAGTCAAACTTTGACTCCCAATAACGAATGAGCGATGCATTAACATCGAACATCTCGGTTACCTCACCCATTGAATACAATAGCTTTGCCATATATACTATAGTTTAATTATTCTCAAATCCTTAGGATACATATTATTACAGCGCGCACCTATACGCTTGATAAAGCCTATAGCAATACCACCATATACCACTCTGTTTATACCCTCCTCAAACTGCGATGCAGCTATATCCTGACGGCGTAGATACTCCAAAGCATCATCCAACGACACCTCCACGGCTGGCACAACCGACTCGTTACATCCAACAAAGAGAGCCAATGGATGTTCAGGCTTAAGTTTGCCCTTAAATATCTGTCCCATAGCAACACCAGAATAGACTACCGAGAGCGACTCACTAAGATTAACGACATCCTCTACCACAGCATTATCGTAGCCATATACCATATCGCCAACAAGTCTGAATATCATCTGCTTAGGATTATCCACCCAACGCGACACTTCAGCTACATCCTTATTCTGCAACTGGACAAAAATCTTACGGCGAGACTTAGGTACTACACGTCTAATATTACTCTCCTTTTTGCGTGCTACAGCGACAAAGAAACCTTCGCCTTGGACTCTGTGTGGATAGAAATGGAAGCACTGAAAAGCACCTATATCGCTACGGACAATACCCCACTCATCATTCAACTCCACACGCTCGACAGCCTCAAGACTATCGCCATACTCCTCCATAAGCCACTTTACAACACCCTCATCCTCGCGATCGTTAAATGTACAGGTGCTATAAAGCAATTTTCCTCCCGGACGTAATGTTCGCCACGCTTCTGCCAAAATCTCCTTCTGACGTACTACACACAACTCTACAGAGGACTGAGTCCACTCAGTGCGAGCCTCCTCCATCTTGCGAAACATACCCTCACCAGAGCAAGGAGCATCCACCGCAACAACATCAAACCAGTGCTCAAAAGCACCGATATGGCTTGGCTCATTACAAGTAACAACAACATTTCCTAAACCCCAGCGCTGTACATTGTCGGCAAGAGCAAGCGTACGGCCACGATTAATATCGTTCGCCACAACAAGACCCTCACGACCTACAAGCGTAGAGTATATTGTGGTCTTACCACCAGGCGCAGCACACACATCCAACACACGCTTACCTGCAAGGTTATCGTCCTTGAGCAGATAGCCAACAAATTGCGATGATGCCTCCTGCACATAGTATGCGCCACCGTGCATCAATGGGTCGAGCGTAAACTGTGGTCGCTCGGCGAGATATCTACCCAATTGAGACCAACCGATACTCTCTCCGTCAAAGACTTGGGCTGACTTATATGGATTTAGTCGAATAGAGACAACAGGCTCGGTATCGAGAGCTGTGAACAACTTCTCGGCATCATCACCAAGCATCTGGTGCATCGAACTTACAAAACTTTCGGGTAGTGGCTGTGACATTACTACAACTGGCGTTTACCTACACACATCTCCTCCACTGAGGCACAAATACGGTCAATAATCGATGGATCAGCTACAAAATCGTCTACATCCTTATCGACAACCAACACGCGACCCTCATAGATATTCTCTATCCAGTGGTTATACTTTACATTCAAACGACTTAGATACTCCTCGTCGATATTCTGCTCATACTCTCTACCACGCATCTTAATCTGCGAGATAAGCGTAGGCACGCTCGCCTTAAGGTAGATAAGCACATCTGGCTTTGGCAACAACGCCTGCTCAATGTTAAACATCTTCATATAGGTATCGAAATCGCGCGATGCCATAAGACCCATTGAGTGAAGGTTATCTGCAAAGATATGAGCATCCTCATAAATGGTTCTATCCTGCACCACGTTAGGCTCCTCGCCCGCGAGCATAGTCATAGTCTGCTGAATACGGCTTCCGAGAAACCACAACTGAAGATGAAATGACCAACGACCCATATCATCGTAGAAGTCGCTGATATAGGGGTTCGCCACATCCTCATAATACGCCTTGGCCTTGAAACGCTCCGTCAGAATCTCCGTAAGCGTTGTCTTGCCACTTCCAATATTACCCGCAATAGCAATATACATAGTTTGTGTCAGTATTATTATATTATTTATCTATTCCTAATTAAAGAACTCTGCCACTCGCATCACCGACTCCGGCATAGCAAATACCACCACTCGGTCGTAAGCATTAATCTGCGTGTCACCAACAGCGATAAACACTCTATCGCCACGCACTACACCGCCTACAATAGAGTCCTCGGGTAGTCCAAGATCACGAATAGGCTCCTTAGTCGCTGGAGAGTTTGGCTTTACGACAAACTCCAAAACCTCAGCCTGGCTACCTGTCAAACACTTAATAGCCTGCACGTCAGTAGACATTGTAAAGCGGAAAATATTAGATGCCGTAACGAGTTTTTTGTTAATGATTGTATCAACACCCACACTCTCAGCCAACGAGATATAGTTGATATTCTCAACCTCGGCAATAACCTTCTTAACACCCATTCGCTTTGCCAACATCGCAGCAAGGATATTTGTTTCGCTACGGCCTGTAACCGCAACAAAAGCATCCATACCCGAAAGATCCTCCTCCATCATCGCCTCGGTATCACGACCATCCTCGTTGATAATCAAGGTCTTATCAAGCATCTCAGCAAGACGAAACGCCTTGTCTGCATTATAGTCTACAAGCTTTATATTCACGCTATTCTGAAGCTCGTTTGCAATACGCACACCGATACGTGAGCCTCCAAGAATCATCATATTGCGCACATCCACCTGGCGCTGCCCAGAGAGCTCCACAACACGATTTGTAGCACTATGACGTGCTATAACATAGACCATATCCTCCTCCTCAAAACGATCCTCAATAGATGGAATAATAGTCTTAGAACCTCGCACAATTGCCACTACACGATACTCCAAATCCTCATTATCGCATCCCTCATCAATAACAGGACGACCCAAAAGCGGAGAGGTCAACTCTAAGCGGAATGCCACCAACGATAGTTTACCTGCAGCGAAATCGATGTACTCGGTTGACGATGTATGACCAAGAAGGTTGATAACCTCGCGTGCGGCAATCTGCTCAGGATAGAAGAGATAGTCGATACCCATATCGATAAATATCTCCTTGCTATTTGGCTCCAGATACTCGTTACTATCAACACGTGCAATCGCCTTCTTAGCTCCGAGCTGCTTTGCCATTACCGCAGATAGGATATTATCATTCTCCACCGAACGCACAGCGATAAAGAGGTCACACTTACGAACACCCGATTTGCGCAACACCGAGAACTGCGTTGTATCACCCTCGACAGTTACAACATCTACAAGGTTTCCCACCTCACCCAATGCTTTAGGCTCAACATCCACAACCGTAAGGTCGTGGCCATTACCACTAAGCATCTTGGCCAGATGTGTACCCATATCACCTGCACCAGCAATTACTATCTTCATACACTAAATAAGTGAATATAAAACAATTATATACAGCCGTCATCTAATGACGAACTATAACATTTGCAAAATACTCTGCAAATATATAAATTTGCATCGAAAATTACAATTAATTTTAATGTTTTAATATGTCATCACTATTAATAACCATAGTAGCAGCCATTGTGGTAGTAGCTTTTTTCGTGCTCTCAATGTCTCTAACATACATTTTCAAAGGCCACCACATCCAATCGGAGATTTCAACAAATCCGAATATGCAGAAGATGGGCATCAAGTGCGCCGTGCAGGAGACACGCGAGGATATGGGACTAACTGACTGTGAGACCGACAACATCTGCTCAGGCAACTGCGCAGGATGCGATATTGACCATACTCAGGCAGCAAAATAGGATTCGATTATGAGCGATAATATGGAGAAGGAGACGTGGTTGTGTAGAAACTGCAACACCCTTGTAAGCAACGAGACAAATATCTGTCCAGCGTGCTCAGCTGAGCGACCAGAGGAGGTAGACAACGAGCCTACACCAGAGGGTATCGAGAGTATTATTGAGCGCGAGAACTACACCAATGCTGAACATCAACCAAAGTCGAAGTATATTTTCCGCGAGTCTGTATTGGTAAATGCTGGAGATATCTTCTTGGTATTGGGTCTATTCTGCACCTTTGGTGCACTTATCGCACCTTTTATCACAGAATTCAACACCGAAGCACCAATGCTATGGGCAATATGCGCTGCTGTGTGTATATTTGCTACAACAATGGTTTCGTGGGCAATACTCCGCACTCTTGCTGAGATTTCGCGAATGCTACGAGAGAAGAACGAGTAGTTGCTACTCTATCCACTCTGCGTCATCAACGACACCAGCATCTGCCGCCGTTGCGAGCACCATATCTCGACGCTCGCGTGGCGTTACATTGTTGCGAACTACAGCAAAATATGAGTGGCGAATTTCGGCTTTAAGAAAGCTATCCGAAAGGTCACCGACTATACTCACATCGTTCCAGTGACATTTATTTAGATGCCAACCAGGCGTTATCTCCGCATACCTATCTCTTAGAAGTATGGCTCTATCGGGATGACACTTAACAGCAAAGTGATCAGGGGCACTGATAGATATCATTGCAAACATTCGCCCCGACACCTTATATACAAGAGTATCATCGTCAAACGGGAGCGTCTCCTCGACCTGAGGCAATGAGAGACAATATTCACGAAATATTGCAATATCCATAGCATCTACAATTTACTTGTTACAAAGGTAATACTTAATTTAATATAAACCAATAGAAGCTGTCTAACAACAAAATCGCTTGCTCTCAAAATACTTATTTACACTCAGTAAGCTTCGCTGTTTCGAGCTTCGTGCGCCTAAAATTAACCCTTGTTATACAACTTTTAAAACAAATGAGACTGTCCACAAAACCTGTTGGACAGCCTCTCATTTTAATCATCACACGAAATTATTCGATTGCAATCGTTTTCATCTCAGGAAGTCTCTCTCCACCATCACGCTTAGGGAGTCGAATCTTAAGCACACCGTGGCTCATCTTAGCAGTGATTTTATCCTTGTCTACACTCTCTGGAAGATTAAAAATCTGACGGAATGAGGTATAAGAGAACTCTCGACGAAGGTAGTGATGCTTCTCATCCTTAGAGCAGTCCTCGTCACCACAACACTCCTTACCATCAGCATCTCTGTCAACCTCCTTCTCCAACAACACAACGAGTTGATTCTCATTGTTTAGCTCCACGCGCATATCATCCTTGGTCATACCAGGAGCTGCAATCTCGATTTTAAACTTCTTGTCAGTCTCAATGACATTGATTTGTGGTGCTGAGTTTCGCTTTGTATACAACTCTGGCCACTGCTCCATAAACAGGTCGCCAAGCATACTTGGCATACGATTAAATCTCTTTACTGGCATCATAATTTTAACATATTAAATGGTTAAACTGCACATATTCGGGTGCAAATACTATTCCACGACACAGATTTTGCTATTTTTTATTAAGAATATTTTGCCAGATGAAAAATTGTTCGTACATTTGCGCGCTGAAAACCCAGATGGGTTATGCGTATTTATTTATTAACCAATAAAATTTTATAGCAAATGGCTGTTAAAATTCGTTTGGCACGTCACGGTAAGAAGGGTTATGCTTTCTACCACATCGTTGCCGCAGATAGC
>JAFYRB010000021.1 GCA_017559615.1 Alistipes sp.
ATGTCGATCCTATAAACCTCGACACCATCTACGAGAAGGCTATCCCAAAGCTCCTCTCGGAACTCGATCCACACTCGGAGTATATCCCAAGCAAAGTATTTACTCAGGTAAACGAGTCGCTCGAAGGTGAGTTTGATGGCATCGGCATAGTCTTCAACGCTATGACCGACACCATTACCGTTCTCAACGTCATACCTCAAGGTCCGTCGGATAAGGCGGGTGTGAGGGCTGGCGACCGCGTGATGCTTATCGACGATATCGCCGTTGCGGGGCAGAAGATTCCGCAGGACTCGATGGTTAAGCTTATGCGTGGCCCACGAGGCTCGAAGGTGAAGCTCTCGATTAAGCGCGCGGCACTCGACGAGCTGGTCGACATAACCATCACCCGCGCAGCCATAGAGATGCACAGCGTCGAGACTGCCTTTATGCTCGACCGCGAGGCGGGCATAGGCTTTATTCGCCTATCGCAGTTCTCACGTACCTCCTATGCCGAGGTACGTAAGGCGTTGGACCATCTCCGCGCCGAGGGTATGCAGAGCGTGATTATCGACCTTCGTGGCAATGGCGGTGGCTTCCTCGATCAGGTGGTTGCAATTGTCAATGAATTCTTGCCCGATGGTGAGCTTATAGTCTACACCGAGAATCGCTATGGAGAGCGTATCAACCAGTTCTCGAATGGCCGAGGAGTATATTCCGACACCAATATTGTGGTGCTGGTCGATGAGTTCAGCGCCTCGTCAAGTGAGATTTTAGCAGGTGCGATACAGGATAACGACCGTGGTCTTGTCATTGGTCGCAGAACATTCGGCAAGGGCCTTGTGCAGGCACAGGTACCCTTCACCGATGGTTCGGCAATGCGTCTTACCGTAGCTCGATACTACACCCCTACGGGCCGCTCAATACAGAAGCCATACACCAATGGCGATGAGAAATCGTACCATATGGACCTCGTAAACCGCATTAACCACCACGAGCTATTCTCGGCAGACTCCATACACTTCGATGACTCGATGAAGTTTACCACACAGGCAGGACGTACGGTATATGGCGGCGGAGGTATTATGCCCGATATCTTTATCCCTCTCGACACACTATCGACAACCGACTACTACCGCAAGGTGTGGGATGGTAACATCCTCTATCGCTATACTATGGAGTTTACGGACCGTCACCGCAAGGAGATGGATGCAGTAACAACCCTCGAGGAGCTGGATGCGCTACTTGGTAGCGTGGACCTTATCTCGGAGTTTGTGGATTATGCCGAGCGTCAGGGTGTGAAGCGCGATGCCAAGGGTTTGGCGAAGAATCGCAAGGTTATCGAGGCACAGATACGTGCATACATAGGTCGCAACGCTCTTGCTGACGAGGCGGGATTCTACTACAACATCTACCCTATTGACGATGCGTTGCAGCGCGCCGTAGAGGAGATAAAGAGCGGTAATACATTAATAATAAAGGAATTGTAATGAACAGAGCATTAGGAATCATATTCACCATTGTGGCTGTTGCGGCGATGGTCTTTGCGATACTCAATTGGGGCAACTACAAATCGTTGTGCTTCACGAACACCGAGGCCGAGAGCGAGGAGATTATCCCCGTAGAGGAGGTCGAGATGGAGATGATTGAGGAGGTTACAGAGGAGCCTACCCCAATCGTAGAGGAGGTCGCTCCAATAGAGAATGTTGATAGTTTAGCGAATAACTAACTAATTAATTAGATACACAAAAAAAGCAGTTCGAGATGTCGAACTGCTTTTTTTGTGAATACGCGACACTAAAATATCGTATATCATCCTATTGCAACAATACTACATTGCCTGAGTGATATCCCAAACAAAGGCACGCGAACCCTGCTGCTTTGTTGTGTAGTCAATCTCGCGCAACGCCTCCAACAACACTGGAACCTTCTCATCCTCAACAATAGCAAGAATCGAAGAGTTCATTGATGGCCACGCGTGAGTACCATAGTGAGGCTCACCATCGTAGCTACCACGGCCCTCGGTAAGCGCCCAACGTGTGAAGCCACGTACGCCGTGCTGGTCGAACATACGGTCGATACGGTCTGTAAGCGCCTGGTTATATGACACGAAAAATGCTTTCATAAGTTCTATTGTTATGGACTGGGAGCGAACCCCCAGTCCCTGTTATACATCCAATTATTTGTTCATCTGTGAGCGGATAAATGCCTCCTCCTCAGCCTCGAGGCGAGCCTTACGCTCTGCCTTACGCTCCTTGCGGCCCTCAAGCATTGCGTAGAGCGAAGGAACGATAAAGAGTGTCAACAATGTAGAGAGCAACAAACCACCTACAACCGCAATACCCATAGGCTGCCAAATCTCCGAGCCCTCACCGATACCCATAGCCATAGGCACCATACCGAGAACTGTTGTGAGAGAGGTCATAAGCACAGGACGAAGACGGCTCTTACCACCCGCAATAACCGCATCTGCGACACTCGAGCCACGCTCCACAAGAAGGTTCATATAGTCTACCAACACGATACCGTTCTTCGTAACGATACCCACCAGCATAATTGCACCGATGAGCGCGATAAGCGACAATGGAGTATTAGTCAACCACAACGCGATGAATACACCCGACATCGCAAATGGGATGGTAAACATAATGATGAATGGGTATGCGAGCGACTCAAACTGCGTTGCCATCACGATATATACAAGCGCGATGATAAGCACAAAGAGTGTGAGGATATCGCTGAACGAGTCACCCTGATCCTCTACAGTACCACCAAGGTCGAGAGTAATACCCGCAGGAGCCTCATAGTCGTTAATCATAGCTGTAACCTCTGCTACGGCATCACCCAACGCGATGTTAGCACCAACAGAACCCTTAACCGTTACGATACGCTGACGATTCTCACGCTCGATTGTTGGCGATGCGAATGACTCCTCGATACGAGCCACCTCCTTAAGCTTAACAGGCTGACCTGTAGCGCTATAAAGGGTGATATTCTCAACAGTCTCCAACGACTCACGGAATGGCTCATCGTAGCGAACTACGATATCATACTCATCACCATCCTCACGATACTTCGTACACTCGAAACCATAGATACGGTTACGTACGAACTGCGCTGCAGTAGCCGAGTTCATACCATAGTATGACAACTTATCGCGGTCGAAGACTACGTTATACTCTGGCTGAAGGTCCTCACGTGAGAGCTGTGCATCACGCATTGTCGAGAGCTTTGACACACGCTCACGAAGCTCCTTTGCAGTAGACATAGCATCGTTCATATCGTGACCAAAGACCTTGATATCTACGGTTGATGCACCACCACCTGTAGGGCCATTGCTACCACCAGGAACTACCGAGAACTCCGAAATCTCTGGAATCGCTGCAAGCTCCTTACGCAATACATCGGCAATCTCAAAGATTGTAGGACGCTCGATATCCGAGCGGCGTGGCATCTTGATGTTGTAGTTGATGATATGCGAACCTGTAGTCTGCATCGCAGCAAAGGCATTCTCCGAAGAGCTGGCACCCGCAGAGGTAGATACAAGGTAGACAAATGGGAACTTCTCGGCGATGATACCATCAATCTGACGTGCCACCTTTGCGGTGTAGTCCACGTGAACGTTCTGTGGAAGCTTCACGGTCATTGTGATACGTGCATTATCCGACGCTGGGAAGAACTCCGTAGGCACCTGCTTTACAAGCATCATAGAAACACCGAAGACAATCAAAAGTACCGCGATAACGCTCTTTCTCCATCGTACCACGAAGCGCAAAGCACGCTCATAGATGTTATCCAACCAGATAAGGAACTTATCGATTGGCTTGTAGATAATACCGATACCCTTGTATGTATGTGCCGCGCCATCAATCTTGAGGAAGTATGCCGACATCATAGGCGTAAGGGTAATCGCAGCAGCAGTAGATACGCAGACTACGATAGTTACAATCCAACCCAACTCACGGAACAAGATACCCGCCATACCAGGAATCATCGTAAGTGGCATAAATACCGCTACGACAACCAATGTTGTTGCGATAACCGACAACCATACCTCGTTAGTAGCGTAGATAGCAGCCTCCTTTGGCTTCGAGCCACGCTCGATATGTGTTGTAATGTTCTCCAATACTACAACGGCATCATCCACAACCATACCGATAGCGATAGAGAGCGCCGAGAGGGAGATGATATTAAGCGTAGAGCCTGTTGCAAAGAGGTAGATAAAGGCACATATCAACGAGATAGGGATAGTAAGACAGATGATGAACGTAGCACGCCAACGGCCAAGGAAGAACATCACCACCAAGATTACGAAGATAAACGCAAACATAATGGTCTCCGAGAGGGAGTTGATGGCATCCTTAATCTCACGCGATGTCTCAAAGATAGTTTCAACCTTACAATCGTTAGGGAGTGTAGGGATAATCTCCTCCAACTTCTTCTGAACATCCTCGATAATCTGCACCGAGTTAGCACCTGTCTGCTTCTGAATCATCACGCGCACACCCTTACGACCATTGATACGCTCATCCATAGTCGCCTTCTTCAACGTATCGATAACCGTAGCCACGTCGGTAAGCATCACCGTACGGCCTCCACGATTCGACACTACGATATCGCGCAACTCACGAGAGTCATTGAACTCGAGGTCCGACTTAAGGTTAAATACCTGGTCACCAAGGTCGAGTGTACCTGCTGGAACATTGATATTCTCGGCAGCGATAATCTGACCTAACGACTCGATAGTAAGGCCATAAGCCTCCAACTTATTAGGGTCTACGTTCACCTGTACCTCACGCTCCTGCGCACCGATAACGGCCACAGAACCGATACCATTGATACGGTTAAGCTCATTTACAAGCTTATCGTCGAGCGTCTTAGCCAATGCCGCATAGCTCTCCTCGGCAGTAACAGAGAGCATCATAATAGGCATCATCGAAGATGAAATCTTCATTACCGTAGGATACTCCACGTTATCAGGGAGGATTGACTGCGAACGGCTCACAACATCACGCACGTCGTTAGCCGCCTCGGTAATGTCGCAACCATACTCAAACTCCAACGTTACGATAGATACGTTATCCTTCGATTGTGAGGTAATCTTATCGAGGTTATCCACCGAGTTGAGCTGGTCCTCCAACACACGTGTAATGTTAGTCTCGATATCCTCGGCATTACCACCAGGATACATCGTGATAACACTCACGTAAGGAATCTCAATCTCTGGATAGTAGTCAACACCGAGCTTCGTTACGGAGAACAAGCCAAAGATGATGACACCTATAAATATTAAGGCAGTAGAAATCGGTTTTCGTACCGCGGTTTCATAAATCTTCATCGTTATAACTTTTTGAGGTTATAAAAAACTCTTCTCGCGGGGTGATTACTCGTTGATAATCTCAACCTTCTTACCATCAGTAAGACGGATGAACGATGTTGTAGCAACCTGCTCACCTGGCTCAAGGCCCTCGAGGATGTTAACCTTGTTACCTACACGACGGCCGTCACGTACGAAACGGAACTCTGCAACGCCATCCTTGATAACATATACGAAACGCTCCGATGAACCTGCCTGCTTCTGAACTGCTACATCGTCAACCATAACACCTGTGCGAGTACCCATATTGAATGTAGCACGTGCGTACATACCTGGACGAAGACGCTCGTTAGCGTTAGGGATAGTAATCTCCACACCGAAGGTACGTGTCTGAGCATCGAGAGCTGGGTTGATACGAGATACCTTACCCTCGAAAGTCTCGCCTGGGAAGATATCTACGGTGATATCTACGCTCTGGCCAACCTTAACTACTGGGTAGTACTGCTCCGATACGTTTGCCATAACCTTAAGCTTGTCAATCTGCATAATGTGGAGGATAGGCATAGATGCGAAGAGGTCGCCATTCTCGAAGTTACGTGCTGTAACAACACCCGAGATAGGTGACTTGATAACAGAGTTCTTGCGCATATTCTCAACCATCTCGCGCTGGAGGCTAAGTGTATTCTCAAGCTCGAGAAGCTGCTGGTCTGAAACGCCACCTGCTGCGTGTACAGGAACCATACGGTTGTATGTATCCTCTACAGTTGCGAGGTTAAGCTCCAACTGTGTGAGGCTTGTAAGGTCGAGGGTTACAAGCACCTGACCAGCCTTTACGCGATCACCCACGTCAACCTTAATCTGGTCGATGTGAAGGCCCTGCGCCGCAGGCGTAATGTCGTTCTGCTTGTATGGGAGAATCTCCGATGTGTAGGTCTCGAGAAGTGACACATCCATAACCTCTGCTGTGCAGACCTTGATAGCCGTAGCTGTCTCCTCAGCGCTCTGCTGCTCGGTGCTCGACTGGTTAGAGCCGCAGCCAACCAACATAGCTGCTGCCGCCATAAACATTAAACTCTTCTTCATAATTTTATCTGTTTTTATATTTATTACGTTGATTTTGGGGTTATTCTGCGCTCTCTTCGACTACATATGTCTCAACACCGAGAGCCTTCTCATACTGTGCATAAGCCGAGAGGTAGTCGTAGATAGACTGTGAGTAGCTGAGCTGTGCCTGTGTGAGCGACAACTGCGATGAGTTAAGCTCAAGGATGGTACCCGCACCAGCATTGTAGCGTGTGAGCGAAATCTCGTAAGCCTTCGTAGCCTGCTCTACGGTAAGCTCATTCGAGAGCATTGTCTCGCGTGCTGTGAGCAGGGTGTTGATAGCCTGTGCCACCTGAAGGCGAATACCCTCCTCGGCGTACTCACGCTGAATATCGAGCTGCATCATCTGGTTACGCACCTCACGAAGCTGGTTAGTCTTCTTGAAGCCCGCAAAGAGTGGAATCGAAATCTGCGCACCTATGGTGATAGGATACTGCCACCAGAACTTCGACTGCTCGGCAGTAGTAGCATCTGCACCACCTGTCATACCACCAAGCAAACCACCGAGGTTCACGCGCTCCTGACCAATGTATGAAATCTGACCAAAGGCTGCGATAGTAGGCATACGTGTAGTCTGAATCAACTTCTCCTGATGCTCCAACAACTCGCGCTGGATATCAAGGTTACGCAATGTGGTATTCTCCGAGATATCTGTTGTGTAGTCCTCGCCGAGAAGCACCTGTGTACGGAAATCGTCGAGGGAGCCACATACCTCAACCTCAACATCCTCTGGAATAGAGAGATACATCTTCAACTGAAGTTTTGTAAGGTCGATAGCATTCTTTGTCTGAAGCACCTGTGGCTTGAGGTTCGAGAGCTGCACCTGTGCGGTGATATAGTCATACTCCGCAGCAAGACCATTCTCATAGAGGCTACGTGTGTTATCCACAACGCGCTGTGTGGTCAACACTGCCTCGTTCAACACATCCAACGACTGCTCGGCGAGCAACACATTGTAGTATGCCGCACGTACAGCAGCTACAAGGTCGATACGTGTAGCACGTGCGCTCTCCACGGCGCTTGCCATCTGTGTGCGTGTCATCTTCAACTGACGGTAAACCGAAGGGATGAAGATTGGCAACGATACGTTACCCGCTACGTTAAAGGTGTTCTTACCACCAAACGACAAATTCTCGGCCATCTCCTGACGACGCAACGCCAACTGATATGCCGCCGAAGCATCCACCTGTGGATACAACGTTGCAATAGCCTGCTTACGAACATAGTCGTAGCGCTCAATCTCGAGGTTTGCAACCTTCACTGTTGGATTATCCGAGAGGGCAAGCTCTATAGCATCATCCAACGTTAGTGTGAGAGTGCCACCATTTGCACTCTGCGACTGCTCCTGTGCCTGTACCAATCCCAACGATGCAAGACCAATACAGATTAAAGATAATAACTTTTTCATCTCTATTATTTATGTATTACTTATTATTTGCTACACCTAATATTCGACCTATAACGTATCTATAGAGGTTATATTGCCGAAATATTTATCAAAACACCTATCAATAACCTCAATACCACTCTGCGTGCATAAGCCTCGGATAAAGATTACCAAAGCGTAGGCAATCCTCGACACCACGTGTACGCTATCCATCGTATCGAACATATCCATATGCGCAATACCGTGTACGCTATCCTGCAATACCCTAACCACAAGGTCGCTATCTGCCGTTACGGTGAAGTATCCCGATGCTACACACCCCTTAACCCATCTTCGCAAATCCTCCTTCGAGTTTGCCTTGGTATCACCCTCCAGGCGCTCAAACACCTTTGGATAGAAGCGCTTCAAGTTGGCACGAATACGGCCCGAGATAGGAGCATAGACAATCATATCGCGAAGACAGATAAGCATCACCTCGAGGCTATTCTCCACACTCTGACTATTCTCCACACGGCGCTGCTGTCCCTTTACCAGAAAATGGAGGATGCTCTGATACAGCAGCTCCTCCTTATCACCAAATAGCTCATACAGCGTACGCTTGGAGATGCTCAATTCCTGAGCGATATCATCCATTCGTACGGCCTTAACTCCCTGTGTTACAAACATTGAGGAGGCTCGTTCTATGATTATTTCCCTTTGTGTCATAATCTTATTGTAGGTTTGACACTGCAAACATAGAACAAAAAACTCGAAAAACAAAAAAAGTTTTCGAGTTTTTTTTATGCTTGGTTTAAAATTTTAGCTACGCTACTGCTCGGGCTGCAGTTCAATAGCGAAGCCGCCGCCAGGTGCCATATGCAATTTGAGCTTATCGACACTCGTCACGGTACACCTCTCCACGACATACTTTTGCGGATAGGTATCCCACGCAGCACCCGCGCCATCACGATATATCGTAGCCTCGTAAATCGTGTTATCGTTAAGGAAGTCGAATGCCAATGTCACGTCGCGCGCCTCGCCATCGGTGATACCTCCAACATACCAATTCTCCGAGTGCTTATCCTTACGCACCGTAACGCAGTAGTCGCCCACCTTCGCCTCTGGAACGCGCGTATCTGCCCAATCTACAGGCACATTGCGGATAAACTCCAGCACCTTTGGATGCTCACGATAGTTCTCCGGAAGGTCGGCAACCATCTGTATAGGGCTGTAGAACACCACATATAACGCCAGCTGATGCGCCAACGTAGAGTTCACGAAGAACTTATAATCGTGGTTAGCATCAACGGCATACTCCTCGTTCTTTGCCGCCGCATTCACGCTATTGTGGTAGCGCACGTCGAAGATACCTGGGGTGAAGTCCATAGCTCCCGCGAGGTTACGCGTAAATGGCAACGTAGGGTTATGGTCTATTGAGTTTCCGCTATTCCAAGCCTGCCACTCCTGACCTCGCATACCCTCGGCACTCATAAGATTTGGGTAGGTACGACAGATACCCGTAGGGTGTACAGGCTCGTGAATATCTACCATAAGTCTATTCTTCGCCGCCTCCACAACGGTCCAATTATAGTGGTTGACCATCTCGTAGCTATTATGCAGACGATTGCGGATAACACCCACATAACCCGTCTTAACCGAAGGTACGCCCTGCTCGGCATAGTAGCGATAGGCCTCCTCCATCTGCTCCTCGTAGTTCTCGACATTGGCATAGGTTTCGTGGTGGCCTATAAGTGCCACACCACACTCCTTGCCATAGGCTACAATCTCCGCAATATCGAAATCGCCATACGGCATCGAGTACTCGAAGCGCTCGTCACGGCCCCAGCCTACGTTCCAACCCTCAACCAACACGCCACCAAAGCCATTCTCGGCAGCAAAGTCGATATATCGCTTCACGTTCTCGGTCGTAGCACAGTGAGGCGCACCACCATCACAATCCCACGTCGAGAGTTTGAGGTGCATCTCCCACCACACGCCAACATACTTCATAGGCTTTATCCACGATGTATCCTCCAAGCGGCAAGGCTCATTGAGATTAAGAACGATGGTCGACTCTACCAATGCTCCCGCCCTATCGCCTACGATAATCACACGCCACGGCGTTGCGAAAGGCAACTCCACAGGAGACTTAACCTCGCCAAGCGATGCAAGATCCGAGATAAAGCTATTTGTCGCGCCATCGTAACGCAACGACATTGCCGCATAGTCCCACAACGCCGCCTCGTGAATAGCAACGTGTGTGCCACGCGACGTGATAAGCGTTACGGGGATATTCACCGAAGGGTAAGGCAACTTACGATTTCCGAGCGACGACTGAGCCATATTCTCAAGCGTGATACCCGACATTGGAGTGTGCATATAGGCATACTCATCATCGTCATAACTACCTGCTATCCAATGAGCTTCGCAATCCTCGGCAAATCTAAACGAGGTCTTCTCATCCTTAACAAAGTGACTACCCTGGCCCGCAATACGATAGCGCATACCCACACCATCGTTATAGGCTCTAAACTCCACAACAATCTCCTTCTGCGCCTGGTTTTTAAATGTCGCAGCGATGGCGTTATACTTATCCATAATCACCGCACGCTCACCCCACACAGGCTCCCACGACTTATTAGCTGAGCTATGCTCCACAGCCACCAACTCAAGGCCCGAGGTATAATCCTCCTCCGAGGTTACGATACCGAGCGACGACTGCTCCAACACACTCTCACCATCGAAGGTAAGTGTGTAGTAAGGCACACCCTCATCCGTAGCACCGACCTCAACAACGATACGGCCATCGGGCGATGTAACGA
>JAFYRB010000004.1 GCA_017559615.1 Alistipes sp.
GGAGTGTGCATATAGGCATACTCATCATCGTCATAACTACCTGCTATCCAATGAGCTTCGCAATCCTCGGCAAATCTAAACGAGGTCTTTTCATCCTTTACAAACTGACTACCCTGGCCCGCAATACGATAGCGCATACCCACACCATCGTTATAGACTCTAAACTCAACCACTATCTCCTTCTGCGCCTCGTTTCTGAATGTCGCAGCAATGGCGTTGTACTTATCCATAATCACCGCACGCTCACCCCACACAGGCTCCCACGACTTATTAGCCGAGCTATGCTCCACAGCCACCAACTCAAGGCCCGAGGTATAATCCTCCTCCGAGGTTACGATACCGAGCGCCGACTGTCCCAACACACTCTCACCATCGAAGGTAAGTGTGTAGTAAGGCACACCCTCATCCGTAGCACCGACCTCAACAACGATACGGCCATCGGGCGATGTAACGACGTTGGATAGTTGTGATTCACTCACACATCCACACACAAACACGCTGATTAACAACGTAATAGCCCATAATTTCCTCATAACTATCCTACTTTTTTCGATTTACTTCACTCTAATTCGCTGACCATCTCTTACGCGGTCGATGTTTATATCTGGGTTAAGCTCCGCGATACGCTTCGATGTTGTGCCATAGCGCTGCGCAACACGGCCTACGACATCTCCTGGCTGCAACGTATACCACTCCTCGCCCTCACGCTCCACAACCGCGGGCCTCTTCTCCTCACTCTTTGGCGCCACCGTGCCATCCGAGATTAGGATACGCTGACCAATAGATAGACGGTCGACATTGATATCAGGATTAAGACGCTTAATCTCCGAAACCGTTGTGCCATAGTTTCTTACGATGCGACCTAATAGTTCACCATCGACAACCGTATGCCATATCTGTTTACCCTCATTTGCAACATTCTCAACAGCGGTGCTCTGCGATGATTCGCTCTCTTGTGTCGACTCAGCCACTGTGTTCTGCTCCTCAGTCGCCTCCATCACCTCGGCCACCTCCTCAACCTTATCGGTTATCACAGCACGAGCCTCAGCAATATGAACTTCCTTGGCATCAATACGCACCTTCATACCCTCCGACACAAGGTTCTTCAAACTATCCAAGTCGCTATCGAGCAGACGGATAGAACCCTCCGTAGCTCGCTCTCCGATAATCGAAGAGTCCGACGTACCATAGATTCCTATACCCTTAAACTCTGTCGAAAGGCGGATGAACCACTCGCCGTAGTACCCCTCCACAACGCCTTCGCCACTATCGTACAACCACTGCGAGGCATCCTCGATGCTTAGAATTGTAAACTCTCCCTCGGGGGTACACATATCGCCAACCTCCTGTTTATCACCCTCGCCACGGCCTATAGCCACGTCGAAGCGACACACAAGGCGGTTATCTACATCGTAGACCTTCAGGCTCCTCGACTCCTTCGAGATTACGATGTGGTCAACCTTCGAGGCATCTCCCGTAACCTCCTCAACCACTTGGCGCGATACCTTCGACGACTCATCGCTAGCCGAAGTGCCGCCACCGCAACCTACGCCCAAGAGCGCCACAATGCCCAATAATATGAATCTCTTTACTCCTCCCATTTGAATACAAATGCAGTACGCGATGTGTTATAGATATTTATTGTGTAGTACTCCGAGCCATCCTCACGTGTGTGCGTGGTTGTGAAGTGCTCACTCTCAACCTCGGCACGCTCCTGACCTCCAAAACGCTTCTCATCCGACGAGAAGAGGATGGTGTACTTACCCGCCCAAGGCACACACAACTCATAATCGGGAATCGACGCCGTAGGGTGCCAATTCAGCACAAAGAGAAGTCCCTTATGCGAGTAGACCATCGTCTTGTTATCCTCATCCATCATATGGTTGTAAGGGTAGCCATCACCCAAAACGCCATACTTCTTAACGGCGTCAATCATCGCCTTATCGAACTCTGCGAGGAACGAGTAACGAAGGAGGCCATTCTCCGAAAGCGACCACTGACGGCGTGCGTGCTTATATGACCACTCGTTACCCTCACGTGGGAAGTCAATCCACTCTGGATGGCCAAACTCATTACCCATAAAGTTTAGGTAGGCCTCGCCACCAGTAGTTATCGTCATTAGACGTATCATCTTATGAAGAGCCATACCTCTATCAATCATCAGATTCTCCGAGGCGCGGTCCATCGAGAAGTACATCTCCTTA
>JAFYRB010000022.1 GCA_017559615.1 Alistipes sp.
ATAGGAGAAGAATTTTTCGGCACGTCGCGCATCCTCCGTACCACCACGCACACTCTGCGTAATAGCCTTGCCGAGGGCTATACGTGCCACATATTCATTTATCGTAGCATCCTGCGTAGGGCTATAAAGCTCCTCCAACGAGTGAGCGCTCTGCTCCGAGCGATATATCGCTGCCGAGCGGTTGGATGCCTCTCGCGAGTAACGCACCAACGACATTGGCGAGAAGGCAAAGCGACAGCCTCGCTGCATCATCTTCACCCACAGCCACTGGTCCTCGCCAATACGCATTCCCTCGGGGAAACCACCACACTCCAACACCGCACTACGAAGCAACGTCGAGGTTGACGGAATTATAGGATATCGACTCTTAAGTGCCTCCTCCGCAGGGTTTACAACGCCCTCATTTTCAGGAACTGCCGCTCGAACACGACTATCACCCGAGGTTATATCAAATGCCGTAGAGTAGGCCTCCATATTGGGGTAATAGGCCATAATTCTGCACACCTCGGCGATATATCCCGACAACCAGAAATCATCGGCATCGAGGAGCGCAACATAGTCGCCCTTCGCCTCCTGAATACCCCTATTTCGTGCCGCACTAACACCCGCATTCTCCTGCACAATAAGACGGATATTGACACCCTTATTCTCGCCGATTACCCTCTCAACAATCGCACGTGAGCCATCCGTCGAGCCATCATCCACAACGATAATCTCGCCAGGCATAAGGCTCTGCGAAAGCACTGAGCGCAAGGCTCGCTCTACCTCCAACTCCTTATTATACAACGGAATAACTACCGATATAGACTCCGACTCTGTAGATGTTATACGGCGTCCGAAACTCAACACCTCAGGAGCGTGATTTAAGCGCAACGGCTCGGGCAGCCACTTCTGGATATCGCCATAGTGGCTACGAAGGTAGGTCTCAAGATTCGAGGGTGCCATAACTGTCATCGCGCCAAACTTACGTGGCTCAAGATTCTCGATTGCCGTGCGGGCTATCA
This sequence comes from Alistipes sp., assembly GCA_017559615.1. The sequence goes on from JAFYRB010000022.1 coordinate 1,005, forward strand.
TATCCTTCGGCATTCGCACGATGTTGTAGTAGGCCCCATCGCTATCGTTATAGCGCGTCATCTCACGCTTTAACCTATTGTATATCTGCTCCTTGGAATGTAATAGTGAGTACAACTTTATCGCCGCGCACGACAACCAACTCTTGGGGAACACCACCCCATTATTCGCCCTCCCAAGCCAGCGCCACAGCCATACGCTCTTTGCCATAAAGCAGTTCACCAGAAAGCCAACCTTACGGCGCTGCGACCTCCTAAGGCGCTCATCATCAGGGATTATATCATACGGGAAGATATCTACATAAATACCCTCCGAGATAGGCAGTCCCACCCACTCGCTCTCCACAAAGCGGGTGTTACGCTTACGGATTTTTATATAATAGAACGGCGTATCACTCTCCGTTGTGAACTCTTGCAACACGTAACCTTCGCCCAAAAGCGCAGGTGCCTCACGCAAGAAACGCTCATAATTTTCGCGCGTCATACCGAGGTCCACATCATCATCCCACGGCACTATATCCTCGAAGAAGTGCGCACCAATAGCCGTACCACCCTGAATAAAATAGGGAATATCTGCCACCTCGCAAACACGCACAACCTCACCAAGAACATCATATAGTTCCTGATGCAATGCCCTCAATATGTCGCCATTATACTTCATTACAAGATATTGTGTACAAGAAGGTTACAGCCACGAATATCACTACCCGCAATACGTCCCTCAATCATAAAACTACCATCCTCAACGACACGTCCTATGTCCTGCGTCTGGATGAAGGCACACGAGGTTAGGTTTGCCAAGTCGATAATGTCGATACCTCCGCGCATACCCTCTGGCTTATGGTCAAACGGGTCGTTCACATCACGCACCAGAACTCGCATCCACGCTGGGGTACGGAACACACCCTCGCCCGCAGAATATCCCTGCGACGTAAGCTCCGCCATACCATACTCCGAGTGGATATGCTCAACGCCAAAACCGCGACATAGAATCTCGTGCAACTCGCGCTTCGAAATCTCCTCTCTACGTCCCTTCATACCACCTGTCTCCATAACCACCGTATCGCACAATTTTGGAGCATACTTCTCGGCCAAATCCCACAACGCATAACTTACGCCAAGAAGTATCTTGGGCTTACTATCTGCAGCCATATCGGCGAGGAGTTTCTCGTAATCGTGGAGATAGAAACCTCCTGAGCCACACTGCTTTATAAGCGAATCGACCATATAGACCAACGACGAGCCTTCGCGCTCCAAGTAGTTGGGCAGAAGGCCATAGACGCTCCACTTTTCGGCCTTGCCGTAGAAGGCTTCGAATGCCGCCGTAAAACTTTTGCGATACACCTCCAGCGAGGCCATCATATGTCGCGAAGGGGTGGTGGCACCCGTATTACTCGACGTGAAAATCACCTCAGGAGCCTCCGCTCCGCAATAGACATCCTCGCTCTTGAATAACTCGACGGGCAGAAATGGGATATCTTCAATGTTCTGCACCGTATCCACGTCCACACCCAAAAGCTCAACATAACGGCGATATGGAGCGCACTCCCTCGCCTGAAAACGAAACAACTCAAGGGCGCAACATTCGAACTCCTCGGGAGTCGCAATAGCAAGAATTTGGTCTATGGTAAGCATATTAAATCGCGATTGTAAATTACAAATTTAGCACATTTCTCGAATATTGCCAACTATTTGGTTGCAAACCACAAAAAAATATAGCTACATAGCTATAAAACTAAAAAAAGAGTTACCTTTGCCGCAAATCTTTAGACTATGCGAAACATTAAGAATCTCTTCATCTTGGGCATTGCCTTTGTTGCGACACTCTTGGTTGGTTGCCAGAACGATGGCATCGACCCCAATAACCCACCTGTTCTTATGCTCGACACCTATGAGCTAAACATCGACGGTAATGGTGGTGATATTCCACTCTTCTATGGCGTTAAGAACCCTGTAAAGGGTGCGCAGCCAGAGGTTGTATCGAGCGTAGAGTGGGTATCCCTCAAGGAGATTACCTCATCAACTATCGTGCTACACATCAAGGCCAGCAACATCAACGAGGAGCGTTTCACATCTATCTCCGTCAAGTACCCTGGTATGGAGAAGCCGCTGCGTGTGAGCATCCTTCAGGATAAGCAGATTCTCAATATGTTCCACTTCGAGGTGACGGACATCACCTACCATAGTTGCTCCGTGAAGTATATCCCAACGGATAAGAACGTGCCTTATATGGCAAATATCATCGACTCGGAGTATTTCAAGCAGACGGGAACTACCGACCTCAACCTCTTCATCGAGGCAGAGATGTCGAACTACCGTACCATTGCGGAGCGCAACCAGATGACTCTCGAGGAGCTTATGGGACGTGTAAGCCCACAACTTATCTATACGGGCGATGCAGAGCGCTCGTTTACGGGTATGAAGCACGGCTCGAAGTATGTCGTATATAGCTATGGCATTACGTTCAAGGGCAATGAGTACACCGTTACTATGCCTATGCACCAGACCATTGTGGATATTCCTATGCCAAATATGTACGATGTTAAGTTTGCTATCTCTTCGCATATAAGCGGAAATATGGCATCTATAATCATCACCCCATCGAATTGGGATGGCTACTACAACGTGCAGATTGCTCCCGACGACTCGCTCTACTACATCCCCCCAGGCGAGAACCCTACGGATGGCCTAATGCGAAACCTCGCATCGTATTTCTACGATAATGCCCGTAAGGCTATTGCAAATGGCGCAACCGCCGAGCGTTACCTCAGCAACACCTGCTACAAGGGTACTAAACAGATTAATTTGACACTCGACGCCAATAAGAAGTATATGGTTTACGTCTTTGCCGTAGAGTCAGAGAATGGCGGAGTGCCTGTTATGCGTTCAACACCATCATACGCTTACTTATAATAGTAAACATATAATACATATATATTATGTTTAGAATGCTTTGGGCTGTGATGCTCATCCTTCTTTGCACGGCGTGCAAAGGCGATATACCCGAATGGAGCAGTGACTTTGAGGCTACACCATCCACCGTTGAGATTTCGGAGGAGGGTGGCGATATGGTTATTGAGTATCGCTTGAAGGAGTATGTAGGCAGCATAATGCCCGTTGCAACAACCTCCGCCGAGTGGATAACCAACATCGACAACTCCACCAAGGGCGAGATTCGCTTTCGTGTAGAGCCTAACTTCAGCAACGAGAGCCGCGAAACGACACTCGAGCTACGATACGTAGATATCGACACGAAACCGCAGGTGGTTGTCCGCCAGGCGGGACAAAGTGGCGAGAAACTAAGCATCGAGATTACGGAGCTTGGCTACTCGGAGTGTAGCGTGAAGGTTACGCCCGAGGACGACTCTATCACCTACATCGTGATGATGGCCGAGAAGGCATACTTCACACAGAGCAACATCACCGACGAGGAGAGTCTTATCGAGGCCGACTACAGCCTCTTCCTATCATACATTGTGGATGGCACCATCGAGGAGTTTGTCACCAAGAGTGGCATCGCAATGCAGGGCGTAAAGAGCAAGAGCTGGCAGGACCTTTCTCCCGCAAAGGAGTATGTCATCTATGCCTATGGCATCTACACCTCTGGCGACACCTACGAGCGTACTACACCCGTATATCATAAGGTTGTAAATAAGCGACTCCCCGAGCAGACACAGCAGAACTTCGACGCGCAGATTACTGCCAACGGCCCCGAAGTGAGCTTCAGCATTCGCCCCGAGACGTGGAAGGGTTACTATATGGTGCAGCTTGTCGAGGATAGCGAGGCGGGATATATCGAGCAGGGACTCCCCTTCACAACCCTCCACGCAGAGCAGGTTGCCGAGGCGTTCTTCTATATCGCCGACCACCTCTACTACTTCGAGGAGCAAAGCGCCGAGGAGATTATGGCGCAACTTGGCTACCGCGGCGAGGCTACGTTTAGCAAAACTCTCAACGCCAACCACCGCTATATGGCACTCATCTACGCCATAGATTCGCAGGATGGCGGCGTGCCAATGGTGGTATCACAGCCACAAGTCGAGTACTTCACAACGGGAACTGTCGAGCGTTCGGATATGACCTTCGACGTGGAGTTCTCGAACATTCGTCCTCGCTCGGTGGATGTTAAGATTACGCCATCTACGGACGAAACCTACACCGCAGTGATGATGTATGCCCGCAACCTTCCCGAGGGCGATAAGCAGGAGCAGTTGGAGTATGTCACCGAGAAATATGCACCATTGGAGATTTCGGGAGTATATCGCGAGCATATTGACCAGCTTCCTCCCGAGACGGAGTTTGTGATTGCAGTATATGGCTACTATGCTGGTGCGCCGACCACAGACCTCTTTATCTATCGCTTCACTACGGCAGCCGATGGCAAGGGCTCAAACGAGATTATCGGCGTTAGCTTCTCGGCATTCGACATCGAGGAGGTTGCTGCGCTGGAGCCTTACTACGCCTCGATGATTGGCTATGCAGACTACTTCCTGTCGATGGATGTTGAAACCCTCACTCCAGCCCCTACGCTCCACTTCGAGCTATATGCCAAGTCGCAGTACGACAGCTATACCCACGAGGATATTCGCGAGAGCCTCCTGGAGTATGCCTACACCTCATCACCCGACTGGGCGTTGTGTAGCTACGGCAATGAGTACATACTCTGCGGTTTAGCCGAGGATGAGAATGGCTTTGTGGGCGAGATGTACATCTCGGAGCCTATACGATTTACCGAGGAGCAGACCTCCGATGCTCGCATCTTCGTGGAACTATACCAGGAGTACGTAAATAATTAGTAGTGAGAATCTACGAAAATCGACAATCTTTTTGCAAAATAAGATTTTTTATCTATCTTTGCAGCCCGTATCAACCTCTTATAATGGGTGTAGGTGCAAATTAGGGTAACCGAGGATTATTGTCGAGGGTGGCAATATGGTAGCGCCGACACAGCGATAATGTTGAACGATAAACATTTAAATTTAGTTGCAACAATGAACAAGGATCAGTTGATCAGACTCGTAAACGAGAAGATGTGGGAGAAGGGCGAGGCAGATGTGCCTCAGTTTGGTGCTGGTGATACAATCACCGTAACTTACCGCATCGTAGAGGGTAACAAGGAGCGTTTGCAGAGCTTCCGCGGTGTAGTAATCCAGATTAAGGGTTCTGGCCGTACTAAGATGTTCACCATCCGTAAGGTATCTAACGGTGTAGGTGTAGAGCGTATCTTCCCTCTTTACTCACCACACATCGACAAGATCGAGGTTAACAAGTATGGTGTAGTACGTCGCGCACGTATCTACTATCTCCGCGACCTTACAGGTAAGAAGGCTCGTATCAAGGAGCGCCGTGTTGTTCGCAAGGAGGAGTAATAAAATTACTACATCCAACAAAAATAAGGAGTTGTCTTTCGGGGCAACTCCTTATTTTTTTCACATCTCGCTAATGAGGCGCAGGGTGCAACTAAAAACTCTCAAACGCACTCCACGATCTGTTCCTCTCTACACGCTCCTCGATACCATCCGCAAGTGCTGGGAAGAAGTCGAAACCTGTCCACGCCTCGATAGTATCTACACTCTCAGTGTAGTCGGCAAAACCTCCCTTATAACTACGATTCTCGAACCAGAAGCCTACGCTCTGCGCATCCGTAACCTCGCCACTTGCATCGTAGGCAACCTTCAGCGCAACCTTATAGAAGTAGTTAGGCACAGGCACACGCTTCTCAGGCTCGTTGCGCGCCGCAGTATACTTAACCTCACACTCTTCGTGCATCTTCTCGAATGCTACACCCGTTACTATATACACTACGCTCTGCTGCGCAACACGCTGTAGGCCAGCCTCCAACCTCATCCAAATACCTCCGTTGAAGCCATCCTGAACCTGTGGCACAGAGTTAGTGACGTAGAAGGTCTGAAGCTGCATCTCGCGGTCGCCATCACGCGATGCATTAGGGATAAGGTGGCCACGCGAGTAGTCATCCACATAACTACGCGAGCAGAGATTCACCTGCTCCGAAACCGATATATATGGGTTGTAATCCCACGCCCCAGGGCGCTCATAATCACCCATATGGCGTGCCTCGAGAGGATATGCCACCCACATCGAGGTGTAGGTATCGAAGTCGTAGTAGAGGGTGTAGTTACGCTCCCCTTGCGACATTACGGTGATGACCTCGGCATTAGGATATCTGCCATCCTTACGCACCGCGGGCATCTCTAGCCACGCAGGTTCCTGCATCTCGACCTCGCCTTGAGGCTTCGGGCTTTGTGGTGCTGCCTCCTCTGTTGCTACGCTCTCGAGTTGCTGCGGCTCGGCACTACGACAAAGACTTATGCCTACCACAACAATAACAACGATTACTGCAATCCACAACCAATTTATCTTTCTCATAATCAGCCTATTTACTTAAATAACATCTGCGCAAACTCCGTAAGGTAGCATCGCCAATTTCGCCACGTATGACCACCCTCACTCTCATAATATAAGTATGGCAACTCAAGTTCGTCGAGCAACTCACGATACTTAACATTCTCATCGTAGAGGAAGTCATCGCGACCTATTGCAATCCAATACAACGCCACGCCCTCGCGGAACTGACGGCATAGCCTCGCCTCCAAATCCTCGTACAACGCAACGCCCTCCTTACCTCTGAAGATAGCCGCCGAGAAGAGTCCCACGTAATCGAACATCTCGGGGTAGGTTTTCGATATCTGCATCGTGTGGAAGCCGCCCATCGAGAGGCCCGCAATAGCGCGGCTATGTGCCTTACGTACAGTGCGATAGTTCTCATCAATCCACTCTACCACATCGTCGAACATAGCCTCGAACGAGCCATCCATCGAGCCACTCATATATGGTCGCCACATACCCTCTTCGGAGTATCCTGGAGCTGCGACGTGTTGCGTACAGCCGTTAGTCATCACCACAATCATCTCCTCGGCCTTGCCACTTGCAATGAGGTTATCCATAATCTCTGCGGCGCGTCCCGTAGCTATCCACGCCTCCTCATCGCCACCCATACCGTGCAAAAGATAGAGTACGGGGTATTTTCTCTTCGACAACTCATAGCCCGCAGGCGTATAGACAACCATACGGCGACTTACGCCACCAGGCATCTCTGCCCATACACGTGCCACAGAGCCGTGAGGTACGGCCTGCGCCTGATACAAGTCACCACAGCCACCACCCACGAAGAAGTAGTTCATCTGCTTGCTCACGTCGCGCACCATATATACACTCTCGGGGTCGTGAATCTCGCCAATGCCCTCAACCACAAACGAATAGTAATACATCTCCGACGCAAGAGGCTCGGTGGTATAGCTCCACACGCCATCCTCGCCACGACGCATCGCGACATCCTCTTTGAGGAAATCACCACGCAGCACTACGCCCTCGGCATCAGGAGCATAAAGGCGGAAGGTGACACAATTAGCATCACTCACCTCAACCGAGCGAACGCCCTCGCCCATCCACAAATTCTGCTGCGCCATACTTCTCGCGGGCAATAGAACGAGCGCCAAAAGGCTCAATATCATTGACAAAACTCTCATACGCAAATAATATTTAGGTTACACGTATTACAAAGATAACTCTTTTTTCCTATCTTTGTCATAATAATATCGATACAAATATGAAAATCGGAGTAATATCTGACACACATAATACGTTTGATAGTTGCCTTGAGGAGTTCCTCCGTCCTTGCGACGAGGTGTGGCACGCTGGTGACTTTGGCTCTGTGGAGGTGGCCGATAGCATCGCAGCGCTAAAGCCCCTACGCGCCGTATATGGCAACATCGACGGCGGGGTGCTACGACGTATGTACAACGACATAAACCTCTTTGAGGTGGAGGGCGTTAAGGTGCTGATGACACATATCGGAGGCTACCCTCGCCACTATGCGCCTAAAGCCTTGCAACATATCCACGCCTCGCGCCCAAAGATATTTATCGCGGGCCACTCTCACATTCTGAAAGTTATCTACGACCCTGTATACGACCTTCTGCACATAAACCCTGGCGCGGCGGGAAAGTATGGCATACATAGCGTGCGCACCGCAATCCGTTTCGACATCGAGGCGGGTGAGATTAAGAATCTCGAAATTGGAGAATGGAAAAAATAAAACACAATACCACTACTTTTATGAAGCGATTTTTTGCAATTATAACATTGATAATCTGCGCCTTACCACTATCGGCACAAGATAATATTACAAAGACGACATTCCACTATGCGACAAACGACAACGTAGAGTTGTACCTCGACCGCTACACCTCCGCTACTCCATCATCCGAGCCGCAGCCCGCGATGATTTTCGCCTTTGGAGGAGGCTTCGTGCAGGGTAGCCGCGATGTGGACTACTATCAGCCCTACTTCCGCCACCTCGCCGAGCGTGGCATCGTCGTGGTGTCGATAGACTATCGTCTGGGGTTGAAGGCTCTTCCTGCGAACGTCGGAATTGTAGATATGATTGGGTACTTGAATAACGCCGTCAACATCGCCGTAGAGGATATGTACTCGGCAACTAACTTCCTCATTGCCAATGCCGAGGAGTGGAATATCGACACCTCGAAGATTATGATTAGCGGCTCGAGCGCTGGTGCTATCACTGCGCTCCAAGCCGAGTGGTTTAGAGATAAGGGCGCGGAACTTGCGAAGATGCTTCCCGAGGGTTTCCGCTATGCAGGTGTGGTGTCGTGCGCCGGAGCGCTCTTCGCCATTCGTGAGAAGCCAAAGTTCTCGGGCGATGCTGCGCCAATGCTCCTCTTCCACGGCACGTCAGATAGCAACGTGCCATACAACAAGGCCTCGATAATGGGCATCGGCTTCTACGGCTCGGAGTACATCGTCAAGAACCTCGAGAAACGAGATGGTGCCTACTACTTCTACTCTGCCGAGTATGTAGACCACAGCCTTGCGGGCACCCCTCTCTTTGAGCAGTGCGACCTTATTATGCAGTTCATCCGCGACTATGTTTTGGAGGGTAAGCGTGTGCAAACCGTAGTCGAGATGGAGAGAATTGGTGCGGAGCGCAAGCCTACACGTTTCACCGTAAAGGAGTATCTTGAGACCAATTACAAGAGGTAACAAACCATAAAGGTTTGGTCTTTTATGAAATAATTGTTAACTTTGTGCGATTATCGTTAATTGAAATTTAGAGATGGGATATCTTAAAATTATATTCTACGGCATTCTTGCCTTTATTGAGCGCCACCCAATATTTTGTCTTTTGATGGTAGCGTTGGCAGTGTTTGCTCCCTTCGTATTTAAGTGGGTAGGCTGGATACTTCTCGGCATCCTCGCCCTCGCCATTATCGGTATTGCTGTTGCGGCGTTTCGCTTTAAGAAGATGCAGCGAGAGATGCAGGAGCAGATGCGTCAGGCGGGCGGTGGCTTCGCGGGCAGCAACCCCTTTGGCAATATGGGAGGTAACGCAGGTGCGGGTAGTCCATTCGGAAATATGGGTGCCGCAACGGGAGGTATGACACTCGAGGAGTTCGTAAGGCGTATGCAGGCCGAGGCCGATGCACGTCAGCAGCAGGGCGGCACACAGCAGCCAAAGCGCGAGACAAAGAAGAGCGATGTGGACTCTACGGACTACGTAGACTTCGAGGAGATAAAGTAAACTACGGTCGCGGTAATTTTCGCACCAAGCATAGAGATATTGAAGATGATAAAGTTTTTTGAGAATGTAGGACGCTACTTTATGCTTCTTGGCAAGGTGTTCTCACGCCCCGAGAAGATACGTATCTACAGAAGCAGAATATGGTTTGAGATTGACGCCCTCGGCTTCAACTCAATCTCCCTTACGGCGATTATCTCGGCATTTATCGGTGCCGTCGTAGCGCTCCAGATGGCCATCACACTCGAGTCGCCATTCATTCCGCAGTTTATGATTGGCTACTCTACACGTGAGGTTATGGTGTTGGAGTTCTCATCTACGGTTGTGGCCCTTATCCTTGCGGGTAAGGTAGGCTCGAACATCGCCTCGGAGATTGGCACAATGCGTATCACCGAGCAGATTGACGCTCTGGAGATTATGGGTGTTAACTCGGCATCGTACCTCATCCTCCCAAAGATTGTGGCTACGGTAATCTTCTTCCCACTGCTTACCCTCTTCTCAATCTTTGTGGGTATTGTCGGAGGTTATGCCATCGCTTCGCTTACGGGTATGATGCTTCCAGGCGACTACATCGAGGGTTTGTTCTACTGCTTTGAGCCATTCTCGATAACCTACGCTTTGGTGAAGGGTGCGGTATTTGCGTTTATCATCACCTCTATCTCGGCCTACTGTGGCTACTACGCCAAGGGTAACTCGCTGGAGGTAGGTCGTGCCTCTACACGTGCCGTAGTATCGAGCTCGATTGCTATTATGATTTTTGACCTTATCCTAACACAGATTATGCGCGTATGATACGAGCTGACCATATATCAAAGACCTTCGACGGCCGCACCGTCCTCAATGACATCTGCGTAGAGTTCGAGACGGGCAAAACGAACCTTATCATAGGCCGTAGTGGCTCGGGAAAGACCGTGCTACTAAAGTCGCTCGTGGGACTCCACGATGTGGATATGGGTAAGATATACTTCGACGATGTCTGCTACACCGACCTCGACTTCCGCCAGCGTAAGGAAATCCGCAAGGATATAGGTATGATTTTCCAGGGCGGAGCGTTGCTCGACTCGTCGACCGTTCGTGAGAATGTACGCCTGCCGCTCGACCTCTTTACCGAAATGACCGAGGGCGAGAAGCGCGATAGAGTAGACTTCTGCTTGGAGCGCGTTAGATTAGTGGGTGCCGACCACCTGTACCCTTCGGAGCTTAGTGGTGGTATGGTTAAGCGTGTTGCCATCGCGCGTGCCATAGTGCTAAACCCTCGCTACCTCTTCTGTGATGAGCCTAACTCGGGCCTCGACCCACAGACCTCGGTGGTTATTGATAACCTTATTCACGACATCACCAAGGAGTTTAACATCACCACAATCATCAACACCCACGATATGAACTCGGTGATGGAGATTGGCGAGAAGATTGTATATATCCACGAAGGTCATAAGTGGTGGGAGGGCTCTAAGGATGACATTCTACTCTCGGATAACCCCGAGCTTAACGACTTTGTCTTCGCCTCGGCGATGGCTAAACGAGCAAAAAGTGTTGCTAAATAGCCCAGCATCACTACGATTTGTATTAAAATAGTTGTAATTTCTCTTGTATAAGTGACTAAAATAGTTTAATTTTGTAGTCATTAAGTATCCATTATAGGAATTATCTATTAATTAAAAAATAAAAAAGCTATGATTAAGATTGGTATTAATGGTTTTGGTCGTATCGGCCGTATGGTATTCCGTGCAGCTTGCGCACAGGCTGACAAGTATCAGGTTGTAGGTATCAACGACCTTTGCCCAGTAGACTACTTGGCTTATATGCTTAAGTACGATACTATGCACGGTAAGTTCGACGGTACTGTAGACTACTGCGAGGAGAAGAACCTCCTTATCGTAAACGGTAACGAGATTCGCGTAACAGCAGAGAAGGATCCAGCACAGTTGAAGTGGAACGAGGTTGAGGCAGAGTACGTAGTAGAGTCTACAGGTTTGTTCCTCACAGCAGAGAAGGCTCAGGCTCACATCGCTGCAGGTGCAAAGTATGTAGTTATGTCAGCTCCATCAAAGGACGACACTCCTATGTTCGTATGCGGTGTTAACACCTCAGAGTACGCAGGTCAGCAGATCGTATCTAACGCATCTTGTACTACAAACTGCTTGGCTCCAATCGCTAAGGTTTTGAACGACAACTTCGGTCTTGTAAACGGTCTTATGACTACTGTTCACTCAGTAACTGCAACACAGAAGACTGTTGACGGTCCATCATTGAAGGACTGGCGTGGTGGTCGCGCAGCTTGCGGCAACATCATCCCATCTTCTACAGGTGCTGCAAAGGCAGTAGGTAAGGTTATCCCAGCGTTGAAGGGTAAGTTGACAGGTATGTCTATGCGTGTTCCTACTTTGGACGTATCAGTAGTTGACCTTACAGTAAACCTTGAGAAGCCAGCTACTTACGAGGAGGTATGTGCAGCTATGAAGCGTGCTTCAGAGGGCGAGTTCAAGGGTATCCTTGGCTACACTGACGAGGCAGTTGTATCATCAGACTTCTTGGGTGACGCACGTACATCAATCTTCGATGCTACTGCAGGTATCGCTATCAACGAGACCTTTATGAAGGTTGTTTCTTGGTACGATAACGAGTGGGGTTACTCAAACAAGGTTCTCGACCTTATCTCTGTAATGAAGGCTTACAACAAGTAATCTTCGATTAAGAGCTAACAACAATAGCCGCGGGTTTCCGCGGCTATTTTTTTGTTCGTATAGTAATAGGTAAAAAGAAAGCCCTCCCAATTGGGAAGGCTTTACATAAAAGGCTACTTATCAAGTATTACTTCGACATATAACCCTTGATATATTGTACTCTAAAGGATAACTAAAGTGAACAACATATCCTCATTTCTGTTTGCTTAGTTTGCCTCAATTTCAGTGTCGACAATCTCGCCATCCTTAATTGTGATTTCATCACCCTCTGGCATCTCGCCTTCCTCAGTTACCACAATGCCAACACCATCCTCACCACCTATACTCATATCGACATTTACAACTGTTGTTTTATTGCGCTTGAAGGGGATGTTGTGTGTTCCCAATGGTGCAGATGTACCATCAGCGTATGCAATACGGAGTGTTACAGGTTCTGTCTCGGTATAGTTCTCATCAAGCCACGCGGCACGCATTTTTGTAAATGTGTATATCTCTGATACTTCACTACCCTCAGCAAGGTTTATATTAAGCTGTACAGCTTCTGGCATAATAATCTCCAAAGTACCATTCTCTGCATATTCACCAGTTACTTTATACTTGGCACCAAAACTTATCCGATTAATCTCGATAGTAGCCTTTGAGTCATTATCCCCAGGAATATACGCCCCCAACTCTCCGTAATAAAGTTCTACATTTAGATGGCGCATTCTGTATTTGTCAGTTAGATACATCAAATATTGTGGGCCATAGATAAATGACTCAGATATTGGCGTAAATTTACCCACACCAGTAAAATGATGAAATGGTTCACCATATTCGCCGTCATCACAATATGTCTTATCCTTACCATCCTTAACCATTGCAACTACAAACTTATACTCGAAGCTTCTAATAAGCTTGATAGTAAGGTTGTCAACATTGTCAAAAAGGCCGTAGGCAAACGGTGCCCACTCTGAATCCGCGGTAGCAGGAATTGGGGTTGAGTAGACCTGAATACCATAGAGGTCATTGTTCTCCTCGGCACGTGTAAGTGGCTCATACTCATAGTCGAGCTCAACATTAAGACCCAAAGATACGGTCACATACTCAGGCTCTGTAGGAGTGTTTGGCTGCTCACTTGAATTATCGCAAGATGTTGCAAGCGAAAGCATCAATAGCATTGCAATAGATGCCCAAAGATTAGAAAAAAGTTTCATAAAAGATTGTGTCTCTACTACCCGCACCTCGATAGTGATTAAAAATAAAGAAAGCGTGGTGCTGAAAACTTATTATAGAATTGTAGGTCGTAGGATACCTTGAAGATAAATAAGCAACAGCCCCACGCCATACCCAAATACAGGATATGACGCGAGAAGATGTCTGCCTATTCTCTCTTCAAATGAATTTCCTACGTTCACAATTCGAGAATAAACTTACACTTTCCGCGTAATTAATATGTCTGCAATCCGAGAATTGCACTACAAAGTTAGAAAAATATTTTCAAACGGGCAAAAAAAGTCCCCCTTTTCAAAGGGGGATTTAGAGGGATTGTAGATATGAATGGTGGTGTCCTACACCACCACTATATTAAAAGCAACAAAGACCTCCCAGATGGAAGGTCTTTGTGATTATATGAAGTAACAAGATTACTTCATATAGCTTTTAATATAGTGGTGGTGTGAGCCGTAGCGGTTGAACGCTGCCTCATCCAAAGCCTCCTGTGCTGATGGGTGAGCTACAGAGATAATCAAGCGCGCGCGCTCCTGAAGGCTCTTACCGTAGAGGTCTACAGCACCATTCTCGGTTACGAACCAGTGGATGTGGTTACGGGTAGTAACAACACCAGCACCCTCAGTCAATACGTCCGAAATCTTCGATACACCCTTTGTTGTGATTGATGGCATAGCGATGATAGCCTTACCACCCTTCGACAATGATGCACCATAGATGAAGTCTACCTGACCACCAACACCAGAGTAGAACTTACGGCCGAGTGAGTCGGCACATACCTGACCTGTGATATCTACCTGAAGTGCAGAGTTAATAGCAGTAACCTTATCGTTCTTTGCAATTACGAATGGGTCGTTAGTATAGCCTACGTCCATCATAAGTACGCCTGGGTTATCATCGATAAAGTCGTAAACCTTCTGCGAACCCATCAAGAATGTAGATACCATCTTACCCTTATCGATGTTCTTCAAAGCACCGTTGATAACACCCTTCTCTACGAGTGGGAGTACGCCATCGGCAAACATCTCGGTGTGAACACCAAGGTTCTTGTGGTTACCGAGCTGTGCGAGAACTGCGTTAGGAATAGCACCGATACCCATCTGAAGTGTTGCGCCATCCTCGATAAGACCTGCACAGAGGTTACCAATCTTTGTCTCAACCTCGTTAGGAGCTGTGAAGTGAGCCTCCTCCAATGGCTGGTCGTCCTCTACGAAGAAGCTGATGCGTGAGCTGTGAATCATCGCATCACCGAAAGAACGTGGAACGTACTTGTTCACAACGGCGATAACATAGTCAGCGCACTCTACAGCAGCCAAAGTAGCATCAACAGAGGTACCAAGAGATACATAGCCGTGCTTATCAGGACGAGATACCTGAATCATAGCCACGTTACAAGGAACGGCACCCGAACGATACAACTTCTGTGTCTCGCTGAGGAAGATTGGAATATAATCAGCAAAACCGCTCTGTGTAACCTTACGTACGTTGCCACCTACGAAGAATGAATCGAGCTGGAATACGCCCTCGAACTCTGGATCTGCGTATGGTGCAGGACCCTCGGTGTGGAGGTGGTGGATATGTACATCCTTAAGCTCGCCTGCGCGGCCACGCTCGCACATAGCCTTGATAAGGCACTGAGGAGCAGATGCTACTGAACTGAGGTGAATATGGTCACCCGACTTAATACACTTTACAGCCTCCTCGGCAGTCGTAAATTTAATGTTGCTCATTTGTTAAGTTTTATTTTAGGTTTGTTATTGTTTGTTTTGCAAATTGGCCCTCAAGGCGCACAATGTTAATTTTTGTTAGACGTAGTTAGATACAACGCTCGGCAAAACTATCTGCGATGGGCTGTACTTGGGCGTACAGCCCATTGCAGAGATGTTTTGTTAGCGGCAGTAGATGGCTACCTTATCACAAAAATTACTTGCGCTTAACCTCTACCTGCTCGTAACCCTCGATAATATCACCAACCTTGATATCGTTGTATGACTCGATGTTAAGACCGCAATCCTGACCTACGGTAACCTCCTTCACATCATCCTTGAAGCGACGCAATGAGCCGAGCTTACCAGTGTAGATTACGATACCATCGCGGATAACGCGGATAGGAGTGTTACGCTGCATCTTACCCTCACGTACGATACATCCCGCAACAGTACCCACCTTCGAGATCTTGAAGGTCTCCATAACCTCGGTAGAGCATACAATCTCCTCCTTCATCACAGGCTCCAACATACCCTCGATAGCATCCTTAATCTCGTTGATAGCATCGTAGATGATAGAGTAGAGACGGATATCGATCTGCTCCTTCTCGGCAGCCTTGCGTGCTGCTGCTGAAGGACGCACCTGGAAGCCGACAATGATG
>JAFYRB010000023.1 GCA_017559615.1 Alistipes sp.
AGAGATAGCGTGTCGCCACTCTCTATATCCAACGTATCCGCGACGTGGTTATTGCCACGCTTTTGAGCCTTACGCTGTTCGCGTTTCTCGCGCTTTAGTTCGCGATACTCCTCGCGTGGGATAACACGGCCTAAACTATCGCGGTGTGAGAAGCGATACTTAAGGCTCTGGCCAAGCACACGGAAGGTATTGAAACTCTCGCCATAGTAGAGTCCTACGCCCGACTCCTGCATACCCTGGTTTTCGCCGTAGCGGTCTATGGTCTGCGTGAAACCACGGAAACGAAGCGTACCATCAGGGTCTATAAGCCAAGTGATGAAGGCCTCACCCACGAAGTTCGAAGCCTTCTCGGTAGCCTGTATCGAGGCATCCGACAAGTAGCCACCCTCCAACTCCACAATGAGGCGGTTATCGAGCCAGCTCTTCGAGAAACCGAAGTCCACCTCGTCGCCCGTCATCTCGGTACGTGGGCGGTAGCGAAGCACAATGTTGTAGTTATCGCCCGAGAGCCAGTTGCTCAACTGATTCGAGAGCAACTCGAAGCCCGTAGTGGCAGATAGTGACGCACCCACAGAGGCGGTATCCTCGGCCGAGAAACTATTTGCTGCCAACAGCCAGAACATCTGCGTGGCAATAGCCTGCTGGTCGTTCAACGTAGATTGTATCACGGTCTGAATCTCTGGCGCTACGTTAGGCACCTGAACATCGAAGGTCACCGTAGGCGACATAAGTTCGTCGGTAAGTTTGATATAGCACTGCACAGGCACAGCACGCGACGTGTCGATACCCTGCACCGAGCTACCCAGCAGTGGTTTCAGCGATGCCTTTGTGTTATACACCGCGTCGATGTTTAGTATCGCGCCGAGAGGGTCGCCATCCCAATGTATCGACGAGCCTGGCACAACGGTAAAGAGTTTATTGAGGATATTCTGCAACGTAAAGAGGTAGGTACCCTCCGAAATCTGCACATCGCCACGCATCTCAAAGATATTGGCCTTCGGAACAATATGCATAGTAAGCTGTCCCGAACCCTTACCCTTGATGACGTCACCCACCGTAGGGTCGATAACGAGTTGCATCTCGATATTTGGCAGAACGTTGAGCGTCATATCCATATCCATCATACCTCCCGAGACATTCACCGCACGATTCTTACGCTCGTAGGCCATCATACGGCGCGTGAGGAATGCCGTAGTATCGGGGGCTGCGGCGGCAACCTCCTGGAACTTCACGAAGTCGGCATACGCAACATCCTCCTTACCCGAGAGTGGCATATAGAACTTCGAGTTATCGGCACTCGTACCGTCGATATCCATCTTTATACCTCGCTTATCGCCATAGAACTTCGCACTTCCCGAGGCGTAGACGTGGCCATAGAAGAGGTCGTTATCCTTCGCTTCGGTATCCAGAACAAGCATCTTATTGGCATCAATAGCGATATCGTAGGTGATATTCGAGAGGTGCTCAAGGCTGAGGTCCATAGAGTAGTGGCCCACGTTCCTCTCGGGGTCGTAGACAGGAATCCTGTCGGCAAGGAAGTGGTTGTTGACGATGCTAAGTTTCGCCGTAGGAGCCGTATAGCGCACCTTTGTGTAGTCTACCGTAGCGGCGATACCCCTTACTGTAGCCTCACCACTCAACGTAGCATTATGACGCTCACCGAGGACACGGGCCTCGATATCGGCATCACCCTCGATATCCGAGATGATACCACTCAAAAATGGCGAGATGAGGGCCAACTTAACACCCTGCATATTCGCACGAGCATAGTAGCGGTTACCCTGTGGCTGGTAGTAACCACGTATTACGGTATCCTGCGACGTACGGTCGGCAATAAAGACACGTGCGCGGTTAGCCTCGAAATCCCAATTCGACGTGATACGCTGTGGCGGTGCGGTGATGCCGTTGACGCAGATGTTATCCACATCAATAGCCGCCTCAATCTCGGGAGAGCCGAGGGCAGCCTTCACCGTGGCATAACCACTCGTATTACCCTCAATCTTATATCCCCACTTACTCAAGAATGCCGAGAGTGGCGACAGGTCGAAGTTATCGAGCGTGAGGCTTATGGAGTCGCTACGTAGGCGCGATGCCACACCATCGATAATCATCTGCTGCTCGGGGCGGGCGATATGAAGCTCCTTGACGCTGATGCGCGTAGAGTCGATGTCGATACCTCGTGAGTAGAGCTTCCACTGCTGGGTATCGTTAGTAAAGTGCGAAGGGGTGATGTTGATATGCACCGAAGGACGGCGCGAAGCAGTGCTGCGCTTGAACTGCGCACTGAGGCCCAGCATCGCCGAGCTATTACCACCATCCTGCTGCTTGAAGCCCGCCGTAAGCGAGATACGATTCTCACGCGCTCCACCCAAGAGGTTGAAGCGTGGCATAATCTGATGCGAACCCATATAGACCGCATCGGACTTAACACGTACCGACAACGAGTCACGAGCGCTATTATTGATATCCCACTCGGCATTAGCAAAGATAACTCCAGAGTACTCCACAGCCTCCGACGAGCCACGAAGCGTAAGGTTATTACTCTTGGTATTGAAGATAAAGCCAATCTCCGTATCGGGAGCCACGACAAAGCCTCCAACGATAGCATCAAGGAGTTCATTAATGGCATCTCCAGCCTGGAACGTGAAGGCTGTATAGTCGGCAGGCGAGTTAATAGCCGAATAGTTAGTTGTAATCTCCGTATCACTATTATAGAGCAGTGGCACGTAGGTCATAAGCGAGTTATAGAGATAATCGTAGACCTCGCGGTAGGAGGCGTGGCTATTATAACCCAACGAGAAGAAGTCCGAATCTACGAGTACAGATTTATGTGCGTGACTACCCTCCACCTCCGCACGAAGGATATCGGTATGAAGCTCGCCATTAGGGTACAAATAGTTGGCATCCGCGATACTGATATAACCATCCATATCCTCAATCTGATCTCCTCGCATCTCCACACCCACATTGGCACTCAACACCGAGGTTGTATCACGGCGGTTGATGCCCAGAGCATTTAGGTCGGCACGCTCCAGCGACAACGAGAAGGCATAGGAAGGTACCTCGGCATCTCTATCTATGCTTGCAAAGAGGTCGAAGTCGAGGTTCTCATCCCTCGACACCACCTCGGCATAATACTTTCCGCCAGCGACATTACCCCTACCCTCGATATTCGAGTAGCGGTAGTCGCCAAACTCCAAGCCCGAGACATTTACCGACACATCACCGACAACACCTCCCGTGGCAGCGCTACCTACCGAGCCATTTATCATAACCTCGGAGGTAAGACGGCGCAGCGACTCTATCTCAAGCAATTCGCCAAGATTAAGGTTCGTGCTACGCACAACACCCTTCATATCGTAACGCGACTCACGATTCTTGCCTATGGTAACATCCGCCGAGATATCTCCCGCACCCGTAGCGACGTTTCCGACGGCACGGAACGAGTCCAAGCGTCCACCAAACGTTACACGCGCATCGGCCCACTCGGCATTGCGGATAATATCGTAGACACGCTCCGAGAGTGGCTCCTTGAGGATAGCCTTCATAAGCGTCTCGACATCCTGATTTGTGGTATGCACCTCCTCAAGGCCGATGATATAGTTCGACGTGCGCCAATCAGGAAGGCCAATGATGCGGAACGTGCCACGCGCAGTGCTACTCTGGGCGATGGAGCCTCGCTCAACCCTACCACGTAGGTCGCTCACAACACCCTCAAACGTAGCATCCACATCCCAGAACTCCGTATTCCAATCCTTGAGTCCTGGGCCGAAGAAGCCGAGGTCATAGGTAGAGACAGAGCTACGCTCAACCCTACCCGTCATATTTACTTTGTTGATATAATCTTTGTAGTCGTCCCAACTCTGACCTTTCAGGACGAGTTCTGGCACCGAGATATGCGAGGTCTCGGTGTCGGCCACGAAGTTCTCAAAACGTATCTCACCCATATCGACCAAGAAGTAGGTAGCAAGGTTCTCAATCTCGAAGCCACTGCGCTCCACAGCGCTTAGGTTCACGATATCTGCCCACACCCTGCCATTAGCAACCGAGAAGTTCTCAATCTCGCCCTCGACATCCTTAATCTGCATATCGTAGTAGTCGATACCATACTCTGGGTTGCGGTGTACAAGGCGCTCGTAGCGGAACTCCAACCCCGAAGCCTCGATTTTGTCGATGGTCATCCTAAAGTTGCTCTTGCCCTCGGATTTCTGCAAGCTACGCACAATAGGGCGGATATTCAGCTCACCACTCTGTAACTCACGAAGTTTGAAGAAGCCATCCTCGGCGCGCGCCCAACCCAGAAGCAAGCCATCGTTCTTAATATCCAAACTCTTGATTCGTGCCTGTGCAGAACTTACATAGAGAAGCGTGTCCTGCTCGTGGTCCTCGACATAGAAGCCCTCGACACGCACCCTCGAGAAGAGGTCGATGTCGATGCGGTCCAGAGCGACCTTCGTACCGAGATACTCCGACGCAAATTGTGAGGCACGCTGCACGGCGAGGTTCTGAACACCCTCGATATTTAGCACAAGTGTCAAAGAAATAGGCAAAAATATCGATAACAAAATGATTACCGATAGCACCTTTGCCAATATTTTTATAACTTTGCGCATTGAAATATCACTTAGTAGCTTGAGTGTTCACAACAATTAACCTACAAATATAGTGATTTTTCTATTAAAATAGAAAAAAAAGAGAAAAAAGAGATATAAATAGCTCCGATTATGGATATTACAATACTTGGCATCGAGTCGTCGTGCGACGATACCTCGGCAGCGGTGATACGCAACCGCACCCTTCTGTCGAACGTAATTGCCTCACAGGCAGTACACCAGAAGTATGGCGGCGTTATTCCCGAGTTGGCATCACGCGCCCACCAGCAGAACATCGTTCCTGTGGTTGACACCGCACTCAAGGAGGCGGGAATCACCATCGACAAGGTGGATGCTATCGCCTTTACACGCGGTCCAGGTCTTCTCGGCTCGCTTCTTGTCGGCGTGTCGTTTGCCAAGGGACTATCCATCGCAAACAACATCCCACTTGTGGAGGTTAACCATCTCGAGGGCCACATCCTCTCTCATTTTGTGGATATGCCCGACAGAGAGATGCCTCACCCCGATTTCCCATTCTTGTGCCTGCTCGTGAGTGGCGGACATACGCAGATTGTGCGCGTGGACTCACCTACACAGATGGAGATTATAGGCACTACGATTGACGATGCTGCGGGCGAGGCGTTCGACAAGTGCGCCAAGGTTATGGGACTCCCATACCCTGGCGGCCCTGTCATCGACAAACTTGCGAAAGAGGGTGATGCTAAGGCATTTAAGTTCGCAAAACCTCACGTCGAGGGTGAGTTCGACTACTCATTCTCTGGTCTTAAAACATCGTTCCTATATACGCTTCGTGACGCCATAAAGAACGACCCCGACTTTGTGGAGAAGCACAAGGCCGACCTCTGCGCATCGTTGCAGAAGACAATCGTAGATATCCTCCTCGACAAGCTTATCAAGGCTTCGAAGGCTACGGGAATTAAGGATATCGCTATCGCGGGTGGCGTGTCGGCAAACTCGGGACTTCGTGATGGCATCACCGAGGCGGGACGTCGTCGTGGCTGGCGCACCTTTTTGCCAGAGTTCAAGTTCACGACCGACAACGCTGCGATGATTGCTACGGCGGGCTACTACCGCTATATGGCGGGTGAGCTAAGTTCGCTCGACGTATCGCCCGTAGCACGTCTTCAGGATTTGAAATAGAAGCAAAAAAAATGCACCGCTCGGAGCTTCCCTATAACGACTACGGCAGCGCTATGCGTCGCCGTATGGGAGGACGTGTGCAGAAGCTCGCCATAGATGCCCGTTTGGGGTGTCCACATCGTGAGGCAGAGAGCGGAAAAGGGGGTTGTACGTTCTGTCTTGGCGAGGCATTTACACCCTCATATTGTCAATCGCAACAATCTATCACAGAGCAGATTAACACTGCCATAAATTTTCACCTATCACGTCGTAGAACAGCAGACAGGTATCTCGCATATTTTCAGGCTGGCACCAACACCTTTGCTCCATTAGAGAGGCTCAAGACTCTATATGAGGAGGCTCTCGCGCACCCTAAAATCGAGGGTATAATCATCGGCACACGCCCCGACTGCATTAGTTCCGAAATACTCGACTATTTGGAGTATTTATCGCACAAGCATTATGTTGCAGTGGAGTATGGTATCGAGGCTACGAAGGATGATATTTTGCGCCACGTAAATCGCGGTCACAACTTTGCAACGGCGGTGGAGGCGGTGGAGGCGACACGCGCACGAGGTATAGATGTGGGCGCGCACTTTATCCTCGGGCTACCCTATCAAAGCCGCGAGGATATCCTAACGCAGATGGACGATATAAATGCCCTGAAACTCGATTTCGTGAAGTTTCACCAGTTGCAGGTATATCGCAACACGCCTCTTGCGAGGGAGTGGTCGGAGCATCCCGAGAGGTTTCTCTTTGCGCAAGAGTTTGGTGTGGCGGAGTACGTTGAGTTAATGGCAGATGTGGTGCGTAGGCTCGACAGCGAGGTTGCCATAGAGCGTTTTGCATCGCAGGCACCGCGCAACTTGATACTCGGCTCGCCGCTGGGTGGAATACGTATGGATGCGCTAAAGGCAAGGATTGCGGAGCGTCTTAACGCACTGAATGCCAAGCAGGGAGATTTACTATAAACGAAGAGGGCTGTACCGCGGTACAGCCCTCACTCTTTATTTTTAGAAGTATTTGATATCCTTATCCTCGATTGCCGAGATTAGGTTATTCGCAGCCGACGATGCTCCGATGCGGAAGAGGTCGGTAGTAAGCCACTCCTTACCAAGCACCTCCTCGACGATGGTGTAGTAGAGCGCTGCATCCTCTGGGGTTTTAACGCCACCAGCAGCCTTGAAACCTACCTTGCGGCCTGTGAGGTTGTAGTAATCCTTAATCGCGTGACACATAACAAAAGCAGCCTCTGGCGTTGCTGCGACGTCAATCTTACCCGTAGAGGTCTTGATGAAGTCGGCACCCGCAAACATCGACACCAACGATGCACGACGGATAAGCTCTGGAGTCTTCAACGCGCCCGACTCGATGATAACCTTGAGGACTACATCCTTTGCCTCCTCGCGGAGAAGCTCCACCTCCGAAGCTGCCTCGGCATCATTGCCCGCGAGCATCATACCTGGGTTAAGGACAATATCAATCTCATCAGCACCATTCTCAATTGCCATAGCAACCTCCAACGCCTTAACCTCGATGAAGCTCTGCGACGCAGGGAAACCACCCGCAACAGAGGTGATACGCATAGGAGTGCCATCAATCTCGAGGCCCACGGTCTCGACGAAAGATGGGTAGACACAGATAGAGGCTACGTTAGGAATATGAGGGTACTTCTCGTAGAAATCGAGAGCCTTACGCACGAAAGCCTGCACAGACTCCACAGAGTCGGTACACGACAATGTGGTGAGGTCGATAGCCGAGTAGCAGAATTTGTAAACATCGACGTTACCATTACGGTTAGCGGCCATCTTGATTTTAGCAACCTCTTTTGCAACTTGAGCATCAGTGTGCGCTGGTGCGTATTTCTCTAATTCCTTTGCGTAGTCCATAGTCTGACAATTTTGTAATCACAAAAATACATTTTTTTTATGAATTGAGCAATAACTAAACCTATTTTTTTTACACCTCGAAGGATAGATATCACAAAAAAAAGGTTGCGCCCTCAATGGGACGCAACCTCGATTATTGTATGTTGGTTACAAATTACATTGCAACAACTACAGAAGCTGGAAGAACCTTGTTTACAGAGAGGTTCATAGCCTCGCGGTTAGCAACAGCTGCAGTAGCCTCAGTCTTTGTAACGTTAGAGATAGGGCCATACTTCCAATCTACGAAGTCGTTACCATTAGCGTCACCCATCAAGTAGAGCTGATTGCCGTCGTAACCCAAGAAGTCGTGAGCTACTACAGTAAACTTCGCACCACTGCTAAGCTCACCGTTACCTGCCTGGTATGTGATGTTACCCTGAGCATCCATAGCGAATGCGTAAGCGATGAACTCACCAGTTACAAATGTGTGACCCTGAGCAGTCTCACAGAATGGGAACCAGCAAGCGTATACACCGTTACCAACCTCTGAAACTGCAGCAAATGCAGTGATGCAAAGGTAGTCAACACCGTCCTCTGAAACTACATAACCGAATGCTGGAAGATCAGCGCTCAAGTTACTTACACCATATACGTCAACCTCATCAGAAGTACCAGGAACAGCTGTTACAGTGAATGTGAAGTTAGAAACCTGGTCAGTAACCGCTGTTGGGTCAGAGTTGATGTTTACCATCTTGTCAGTCTTTGCAGTGTAAGTACCAATCCAACGCTGTGTAGCCGCAGTCAACTCTGCCTCCTCGGTAGTAATCTCGCTCTTAGCCAAGAACTCGATACCATCCTCATTTGTAACCAATGTGCAAAGTGTGTAGCTTGTAGAACCGTCAGTATCCGTGAATACGTTAGTGAAGCCCTCAGCACCGTTGATATAACCCAAAACTGCCTCAAGAGTCTGAGCATCGAATGTGTTAAGATTATCCTTGATATCCTTGTCTGAAGCACCCTCAAGAGCTGCTGTCTCGAACAAACCATACTGAACATCAGCGATGCCAGTACCCTTCCAAGTGAACCATACGGCGTTAGCCTTTGTGATACCCTCTTCTGAATCCTCTGCAAGGAACAACTCCTGTGTAAACCATTTGCAATCCTTGATACCAGAAACTGAAACAACGATCTTTGCGCTGTCAGAATCCTCGTAACCCTTACCAGTAGCCTTTACACGTACAGTGTAATCACCAGCGTTAAGGTTCTCAACAGTGTATGAGCACTCAGCAACAGTGTAGTTCTTACCATCGAAGTTTACGATGTAAGCATCAGCACCTGAAACTGCGTTCCAAGCAACAGTGAAGCTTGTCTCAGTAGTTGTAGATGTCAACTCTGGAGTAGCAAGCTTACCCTTTGTACCCGCTGGCTCATCTGTAGAGTCAGTACAAGCCACGAAAGCGAACATAGCAGCCAAAACTGCCATCATAGAAAAAAGCTTTTTCATTTTCGTTTTGTTTTTAAATTATAAATTAAGTAAAATGTGTTTCGCAATGGATATGTGAAAACATAACGTTCAACTCTCAAAGATTATTTTCTCGAAGCAAACTTTATATGGACACATATATGGTGCGAAGATAGGAAAAATTTTCGTAACTATGTGCAAAATAGCCGGAAAAAAATATGATTCAGTGATATATCGAAGCGGAGGAGATAAAAAAAAGTCCCAGATGGGCTGTACTTGGCGTACTGCCCATTTGGGACGTTGACTGAAGCGCCGCTAATGCGACACTATCAACCTATTGGGGTTTTGTAGTCAGAGTGGCGTAGTAGTGGCGATGACACGAAAAAGTCCCAGATGGGCTGTACTTGGCGTACTGCCCATTTGGGACGTTGACTGAAGCGCCGCTAATGCGACACTATCACTACAAAACGATCTCTGTACCGATGTACTTACGAAGGTTTACATCCTTCTTTGCACGCTCTGCCATAGAAGCATCCTTTGCAATAGCGCTCTTAAGCTCTGCAGTTGCAGTAGCCATATCGCCCTGCTTTGTAGCAATTACAGCGCGGAGGTAATCAGCCTCTGCAGTTACGTCGTTAGCGATGAACTGCTTTGCAGCTGTGTAGTCTGCGTTCATTGTAGCAGCGATAGCAGCGTTGTAACCCTCGAGCTGTGACTGTGCCTGTGCGTAGTTACCCTCAGCAGCAGCAGCCAAAGCCTTAGCCTCCTTAGAAGCGTTAGCAGTGTAAGCCTTTGCAGCCTCAGTGTCACCATTCATAAGGTTAACAAGTGCAAGGTTGTTGTTGAGTGCAGATGCGTTAGCACCAGCCTTAACAGCCTGAGCAAATGCCTCAGCAGCCTTTGCGCCCTCACCTACCTCAGCGTAAGCTACACCAAGGTTGTTGTAAGCAGCAGCGCTCTTATACTCCTTTGCAGCAGCCTCCAATACAGCAATCTTCTCCTCTGCAGAGAGCTTGCCAGTAGAAGCGATGTGCAACATCTCCTTCTCGTCGAGCTCGTTGAACTTACCAGCGCGAACCAAAGCAACCATCTCATCGTCAGTCTTACCTGTGATGTCAGAAGAGTTTACGAGCTGTGCGCGACGAAGCTGTGGGAGAATCTCCTTCTTCAACGCTGTGAATACGTTGCTCATATTCTTAATCTGCTCCTCACGCTCTGATGATGAAGCATAGCTATCCAATACTGAAAGGATGAGAGCCTTATCCTCGATATCTGAAGCAGCTACAAGCTCCTTGAAGCCCTCCCAGTCCTCGCCGTAAGATGCAGCGTCGAGAGCAAGACCAAGCTCCTCGAGCAACTTCTCAGCAGCCTTCTTACCAGACTCGCTACGTGCAGCTGAAAGTTTGTCGTTGAACTTCTCAGGACCATCTGGAGAAGCGTAACCGTTAACGTAGATGTTCTGCTTGATACGGTCGTTATCCTTCTGCTCTGCAGCCTTCTGCTGGAATGCTGAAAGCTCGTCTGAAGAGAGAGCCTTCTTTGCAAGGCGTGAAGAGTTGATAGCGTAAACGTAGTTAGCCTTTGTTACCTCAGTGATAACGTTCTTGTAGCCAGACTCCATAGCCTCCATTGCTGAAGCGTAGTTGAGGTCGCGCTGCATAGCGTTAACACCCTGTGCGATAGTAAGACCAAATGTACGTACGAGAGCCTCTGCCTCAGCACCACCAGCAGCCAAGATAGCAGCCTCCTCCTTTGTAGGGATAGCACCAGTGTTCAAGTTAACCAATGTGAACTCCTTGCAATCACCCTTTGGACACTTGATCTCTGCGCGAAGCTGAAGCTCGCTGCAAGCCATACGCTCGTCATAAGGGAATGATACGTGCATAGTGTAGTCACCACCATCCTTCTTCTCGATAACAGTGTAGTTGTCATCAACCTTTGAGCCCTGGAAGTACTGTGTTGTACCAGCAACCTCACCACCCTCGAATACGATAACTGGAGTTACCTTCAATACAGCCTTAGCGTTGAAGTACTTAACTGGGAAGGTTACGTTGATGTCAGCCTCAACCTTACCATTGTTCAAAACCAATACCTCAGGTGTGCAAGTAAGCTTTACATCATCCTGATTCTTAGCCATCTTCTTGAAGCAGTTACAGCTTGAGAGTGTCAAAACTACTACAGCAAGAACTGCGCTCATTTTGAAAAGATTCTTCATAGATGTTTAAAAATTTTGTTAATAAATAAAGTTTTTCTCTGTTTGTCTGTTTTATAGTAACGCCGCAGCACCATACATTATTATATATATGGTGCGCGACAGTGTACTCTTACTTATGGTCACGACGTGGACCGCGGTGCTCGCGCTTCTGCTCGCCCTCGCGTGGCTTACGCTCACGTGGCTCACGTGGCTCGCGCTCTACCCAACCCTCTGGCTTTGGCAAAAGTGCCTTGCGTGAGAGCTTAAGCTTGCCAGTCTTTGCATCCTTGGCAACGAGCTTAACCTCGATCATATCGCCCTCCTTAAGACCAGTCTCCTCCATAGTCTCGAAACGCTTGTAGTCGATCTCCGAGATGTGCAACAACGCATCCTTACCTGGGAGAATCTCAACGAAAGCACCGAAATCTACGATAGAGCGAATCTTACCATTGTAGGTCTCGCCAATCTCTGGAACTGCTACGATGCCCTTGATACGTGCCAATGCAGCATCCAAAGCCTCCTTATTCTGACCGAAGATATCTACGATACCCTTCTCGTCAACCTCAGTGATGGTGATAGTAGTACCTGTAGTCTTCTGAATCTCCTGGATAACCTTACCACCAGGACCGATAACAGCACCGATGAACTCCTGAGGAATAGCAATCTGTACGATACGTGGTACGAATGGTTTGTAGTCCTCGCGTGGCTCAGAGATAGTCTCAACCATCTTGTTCAAGATGTGAAGACGGCCCTGACGTGCCTGCTCCAAAGCCTTTGCCAATACCTCGTATGAAAGACCATCAACCTTGATATCCATCTGTGTTGCGGTGATACCATCGCGTGTACCTGTAACCTTGAAGTCCATATCACCCAAGTGATCCTCGTCGCCCAAGATATCAGACAACACTGCCCAACGACCTGTAGCAGAGTCAGAGATAAGACCCATTGCGATACCTGATACTGGCTTGCGGAGCTTAACACCTGCATCCATAAGTGCAAGTGTACCTGCACATAC
>JAFYRB010000024.1 GCA_017559615.1 Alistipes sp.
CTTGGATTATGGAGCTTATCGGTAAGGGTCCAGAGGATAAGGGTATCGTATGGGTAGCTCGCCGTATTCCTGATGGTTATGTATCGGCTCACGCTAACCAGGCTCGTATCACTACATTCCCTTGGAACGACCCTGAGAACTGCCTCTACGCAGCAGATGTTGCTGACGTAGCACGTAAGTTCGGTTGGTTCGAGGGTAAGAACGAGGACTTCAGCTTCGCAGAGGCTTACGCACCACTCGATTTCGGTGCTATGCGTGGTTGCGAGGCTCGCGTATGGGCTTTCTTCCGCACTGTAGCTGATGATATGGACCAGTATGAGGATTACGCTATGGGCCACAACCCAGCAAACCGTATGCCTTTGTGGGTTATGCCACGCGAGAAGGTATCTCCAAAGGTATTGATGGATTGTATGCGTGACCACTACGAGGGTACAAAGATGGATATGACAACAGATATCGGTGCTGGTGGCGAGGGTTGCCCATACCGCTGGCGTCCTATGTACTTCGAGGTTGATGGCGTAGAGTACTGCAACGAGCGTGCTACAGCTACACAGCAGACAGGTTTCTGGCTTATGGGCCAGGCACGTTCCGAGAAGGTGGGTATCCTCTGGTTTGGTACCGACGATGCTGCTACATCGCCACTTACCCCTATCTACGTTAACTCTCAGGAGGTTCCAGAGTGTTTGCGTGAGGGCAACGGCTCTATGATTAAGTACTCTGATACTTCGATGTTCTGGATTACAAATCGCGTTGCACAGTTCGCATATTTGCGCTACAACGTTGTTGGCAAGCACGTACGTGAGTATGTGGATATGTGGGAGAACGCGGCTATCGAGGCTGTTGCTAAGGTAGATATTGCCATCGGCAACACTCCAAAGACTGCCAAGAAGAGTAAGATTGCTACCGAGTTCTCAGTAGCTATGGCTCAGCGTTTGTTCAACATATGGGTAGATCTTGACAAGTACCTTATGGTTAAGTACATCGACGGTAACGTTAAGGGCGAGGAGAATGGTAAGTTCATCGACAATGGTAACGGCAAGGATATCCCTGGCGTAATCGAGATGCCTGGCTACTCGGAGAATTGGAAGCGTGCCGTAGCTCGTGATAAGGGCGAGATTTTGAAGGTCGTAAAGTAATTAAGAGTTGAACTATGGACAATAGATATGATATTATCGTTATAGGCTCAGGCCCTGGCGGTTATGTAGCTGCTATACGTGCTGCACAGTGTGGCAAGCGCGTGGCGATTGTCGAGAAGGCAGACGCAGGTGGCGTATGTCTTAATTGGGGTTGTATCCCTACCAAGGCTCTCGTTCGCTCGGCACAGGTCTACGCCGACTGCAAGGCTGCTGCAACATTCGGTGTTACTATCGAGGGTGAGGTGAAGCCTGATTGGGCAAAGATGGTGGAGCGTGAGCGTACCGTAGCCTCTACAATGAACAAGGGTGTTCAGTTCCTCTTGAAGAAGAATAACATTGATGTTATCGCGGGCTTCGGTCGTCTTAAGGCACAGGATATCGTTGAGGTTGAGGGCGTTGAGTACGAGGCTGACAACATCATCCTTGCTACCGGCGCACGTCCTCGCGAGATGGGCTTTATGCCTATCGACGGCAAGCACATCATCTCGTCGAAGGAGGCTTTGGTAC
Source organism: Alistipes sp. (assembly GCA_017559615.1). The sequence goes on from JAFYRB010000024.1 coordinate 1,644, forward strand.
TCCCAGAGTTGCCAGAGAGTATGGTCGTTGTAGGCTCGGGAGCTATCGGTTCGGAGTTCGCCTACATCTATGCTACGATGGGCGTGAAGGTGACTATTGTCGAGTATATGCCACAGATTATGCCTCTCGAGGATGAGGATACCGCGAAGGCTATGGAGCGCGCATTCCGCAAGCTACGTGCTACGGTTATGACCTCTACAACCGTGAAGCAGGTTACTGTTCGTGAGGATGGTAAGTGCGAGGTTGAGGTTGAGGGCAAGAAGGGTGCGCAGACTCTCGAGGCGGATATCGTACTCTCGGCCGTAGGTATCAAGTCGAACCTCGAGAATATGGGCCTTGAGGAGCTTGGCGTGGAGATTGAACGCGACAAGGTGAAGGTTGATGAGCATTATAAGACAACCCTCGATGGTGTCTACGCTATCGGTGATATCATCGCAACACCAGCCCTTGCACACGTTGCCTCTGCCGAGGCTATCCACTGCGTGGAGCATATCTGCGGTCTTAACCCAGAGCCTGTTAACTACTCGACTATACCATCGTGCATCTTCACCTCTCCAGAGGTGGCGTCGGTAGGTCTTACCGAGGCACAGGTAAAGGCTCAAGGTATTGAGTATAAGGTTGGTAAGTTCCCATATACCGCATCTGGTAAGGCTACTGCGGCGGGTGAGCGTGATGGCTTCGTGAAGCTCATCTTCGATGCCGAGGAGCGACTTCTTGGCGCTCACTTCGTAGGTCATAATGTTACCGAGATGATTGGCGAGCCTACACTTGCAAAGGTATTGGGTGTTAATGCTCACCGCATTGCCCGCACTATTCACGCGCATCCATCTATGCACGAGGCGGTTATGGAGGCAGCGGAGGATGCATTAGGTTGTTCTATCCACGTGTAATTATAGTAACAAAACAGCGAAATTAGGGAGTTTAGGGAGATATAATCCTTAAATTCCCTAATCTCCTTAAACTCTCTTACTGTGAGATACTTCATCGAACTACAATACGACGGTGCTGCGTACTGCGGATGGCAGCGACAGCCTGATGCCGTGACGGTGCAGGGAGTTATCGAGGAGAAACTCTCGATGCTACTACGTGTGCCTACCGAGATTGTTGGCGCGGGACGTACCGATACGGGTGTAAATGCCTCATTCTACACCGCGCATTTCGATGCCGAGCAGGGCATAGACACTACGCAGCTATGCTACAAGATGAACAAGGTACTACCGATGGATATTGCCATAATGCGTATCTACGAGGTGGGGGAGTCGCTGCACGCGCGTTTCGATGCCAAGCAGCGTGAGTATACCTACTTCCTAACGCCACATAAGTCGCCATTTCGTCGCTACTCGGCGTGGTACTTCACGGCCGATATAGATGTGGAGCGTATGAACGAGGCGGCGGCAAAGCTCCTTGAGTATGAAGATTTTACGTCGTTTGCCAAGCTAAATTCCAACAACAAGACTAATATCTGTCACATATCTTATGCTCGCTGGAGGGTGGAGGAGGATGGCACGTTGCGATTTACGATACGTGCCGATAGGTTCCTTCGCAATATGGTGCGAGCTATCGTAGGTACGTTGGTAGACGTAGGACGTGGAAGGTATAGCGTCGCGGAGTTTGAGGATATCATACTCTCGCGTGACCTATCACGATGCAGTGCTGGAGCGCCCGCCTGTGGTTTGTTCCTATCGGATGTAAAATATGATTTTTAGGAGAGGCTTTCGAGGCCTCTCTTTTTGTTTGGAAATTTGCTTTTCTCGAAAAAAAAATGTAAATTTGCCATAATTGATACTTCTTCGTGTTTAACATTAAAAACACTCTATTATGCCCATACTTGAAAACAACACCCGCGTAGGACGATTTGTGGTGCAGAACCTCATAAAGAGTAACCTCTACACCGAGACTTACCGCGCTGTGGACGAGGATAACAACCCCTATTTTTTGAAGCTCTTTGTTATTAGCCGTCTACCTGCAAGGCTCATCAATCAGCGTACCTATACCGTTAAGGAGATAGAGTACTGCAAGCTATTGAGCCATCGCAACCTTATCAGCTTTGTTGATAGTGGTAAGTTGGACCATAGCGAGGGTAAGTGTCAGTATTACATCACCAACTACTTTAGTGGTGCGGTGTTGGCGGACTATATCGCGCAGCGTGGCGTGCTTGCCGAGGAGCAGGCACTCAAGATTTTCAAGGGCGTGTTGCAGGGCCTTAACTTCCTGCATAAGCTCTCGCCAGCGATGTGTCACAACGACCTCGATCCAAGTAACATCGTTATTGGCGATGCTGATGGCGAGCCGAAGCTTATCGACTTTGGTCACCTCTCGGAGCGTTGCAGCGGTCTTGTGTCGTTCGACACTGCCGATATCGACATTCTCTACCACGCCAACGAGAGTATGGTAAACATCTTCGACGAACAGAGCGATATCTTCTCGGCGTGTGCCGTACTTTACTTTATGCTTACGGGTAAGGCACCTTGGGTTATGGAACTCGATTCGGAGAAGACATACCGCGACCGTTTCAAGGAGTTGGTGGCGTATCGTAAGGCTAATCCGTTGAACCTCGATGAGTTGCAGGTGTCTACTGCTACGAAGTATATCCTTGCCGAGGGCCTCAAACAACAATATAGCGACCGTATCTCGAGTGTTGATGCGTTGTTGACGCTTCTCGAGGCTCCAGAGAAGATTGAGGAGAAGATTGAGGAGGAGCAGAGAGCAGAGCGTGAGCGTCCAAGACCTGAGGGTGGTGGCAGAGATGAGAGCCGCCGTCGTAGCCGTGAAGATAATGACGACCCTAACGATATCAACCGCTTTGTGTTGGATGTGCGTCGTGGCGAGGGCGAGGGTTTCAAGGATATCGCGGGTATGAAGGAGCTAAAGGAGTTCCTCGAGCGTAAGGTAATCTTCGTAATTCGCAACGAGGAGGTGGCACGTGAGTATAACCTCACACCGCCTAACGGTATGTTGCTCTATGGCCCTCCAGGATGTGGTAAGACCTTCTTTGCGGAGAAGTTTGCCGAGGAGACAGGCTTCAACTTTGCCCTTATCAAGGCCTCGGATATCGCAAGTTCATACGTACACGGCACGCAGGATAAGATTGGTAGGTTGTTCAAGCAGGCCGAGAAGCATCGTCCTATTGTGTTGTGCTTCGATGAGTTCGATGCCTTGGTGCCAGACCGCTCGTCGCAGGGTGCTACACACACCTCAAGTGAGGTAAATGAGTTCCTCTCGCAGATGAACAACTGCTCGAAGCGCGGTATCTTCATCGTGGCAACAAGTAACCGCCCAGATAAGATTGACCCTGCGGTGTTGCGCACAGGACGTATCGACAGAATGGTCTACGTGCCTCTGCCAGATATGGAGGCACGTTTGGAGATGTTCAAAATGTATGTCAACAACCGCCCAGCGTTGGAGGATATCAACTATGAGGAGTTGGCACGCTGCACCGAGGGCTACATCGCAAGCGATATCGCCTATATCGTCAACGATGCTGCGATGACCGCAGCCTTCAGCCGCACGAAGATTTCGCACGAGTTGCTGATGACAACCATCAAGAATGTACCACCATCATTGCGTGCCGAGAGCATCAGCGTTTACGATGATATTCGCCGCCGTATGGATACGTCGAATCGTAAGAATGTGACCACACGCCGACCTATTGGCTATTCGACTCATCTGGAAGATAAATAGGAGAGTAAGTCACATTAAAACAGTTGGTTATATAATAGAAAAGAGGGTGTCCCGCAAAGGACACCCTCTCTGTTTGTTGTGCTGAAACGCCTACTTTAAAATCTGGATAAGGCTATTCATAGCCTCGCGTGCCGAGACATTGTCGTAGAGAACCGACCATACCATATCTGCAATCGGCATCTCGATGTTGCGACGCATAGAGCTTAGACGGATACACTCCGCAGCATAGTAACCCTCGGCAACCATAGTCATCTCATTCAGAGCGCTCTTCACCGAGCAACCCTTACCCATCAACGTGCCAAGACGGCGGTTACGGCTGAGGGGCGAGTAGCAGGTTACCAGCAAGTCGCCCATATATGCTGCGCTGTTGATATCGCGGTTATCCATCTTGATAGCCTCGTCGATAAATCGCTTCATCTCTGCGGCACATCCCGCGATAAGTACCGCGAGGAAGTTATCGCCATAGCGCAGACCTACGGCAATACCTACCGCCACGGCGTAGATATTCTTCATAATCGCTGCGGCCTCAACACCCAATACGTCTGTCGAGAGGCTGCAACGGAAATACTCGTTAGCAAGGGTGTCGCGTACTATCTCTGCCGTAATGATGCTCTCCGAGGCAACAGTGAGATAGGACAATTGAAGCTGTCCCACCTCCTCGGCGTGCGATGGACCTGTAACCACCGCGAGCTTATCCATAGGAACATCGTAGTATTTGTTCATATGCTCCACGATAGTGAGGTAGTCGCCAGGGATGATACCCTTAACTGCCGAGACCACAATCTTATCCTTAAGGCTTACGGTAAGTGGCTCGAGGAACTTCTTCATAAACGCCGATGGCATCGCCAATACCACGATGTCGGCATCCTTAACCACCTCGTTAATATCCGAAGATACTGTGAAGTAGTCGCTGTCGATGTAGCACCAAGGCAGATACTTGACGTTTCTGCTGCGTGTTACGAGTGAATCGCGGATATCGTCGTTTAGTACCAGCCAATCTACGTGGTGGCGATTAAATGTAAGTGTCTTAACAATTGCTGTTGCCCAACTACCGTAGCCAAGCACGGCGCATCGAGGGCTGCTGTTTGTGTCCATAGGTAAAAAATTATTGACAAATTTAACAAAAAAATATTAAAACTCTTGCAAATTGTCCATATCTTTTTCCTATCTTTGCAAAGTAGAAACGATGTAATTTTCACCCGTAGGGTGTAATACGTTGATTTGTAGCGTGTTCCGACCTATGGCGCAGTGTGTGCCAAGAGTCGCTTTTTTGTCTATGAAACTTTGTGGCAGAGGTGCGATTAGGGTGGAAAAAGGAGATTGAAAAATAAAAAAAAGATAGATATGGGAATATTTTCACTAACACAAGAGTTGGCTATTGACCTTGGTACGGCCAATACGCTCATTATGCACAACGGCAAGGTTGTCGTTGACGAGCCATCTATCGTTGCGTTGAGCATCAAGACAGGCGACCTTATGGCTATCGGACATAAGGCACGTTTGATGGATGGTAGAACACACTCAAACATCCGCACTATCCGCCCATTGCGTGATGGTGTTATCGCAGATTTCGAGGCTACGGAGTTGATGCTTCGTGGCTTGATTAAGAAGGTGGGTGCTACACGTGGTATGTTCGCGCCATCGTTGCGTATGATGATTTGTATCCCTTCAGGCTCTACAAACGTTGAGATTCGCGCGGTGCGTGAGTCGGCGCAGCACGCTGGTGGCCGTGAGATTTACCTCATCTTCGAGCCTATGGCCGCAGCTCTTGGTGCAGGCTTGGATGTTGAGGCACCGGAGGGTAACCTTATCATCGACATCGGTGGTGGTACTTCGGAGATTGCTTGTATCTCGTTGGGTGGTATCGTATGCTCGAAGTCTATCAACGTTGCGGGTGACGTATTTACAAACGATATCCAGAACTACATCCGTCAGCAGCACGGTATCCGTATCGGTGAGCGTACTGCCGAGGAGATTAAGTGTGCTATTGGTGCTGCGGTGCCAGAGTTGGAGAACGAGCCAGAGGATTACATCTTCACAGGTTCGAATATGCTCACTAACCTCCCACAGACCATTACGTTGAACTATAGCGAGATTGCCTATGCGTTGGATAAGTCGCTCGTGAAGCTCGACAATGCCCTTATGGAGGTGTTGGAGGAGATGCCACCAGAGTTGTACTCCGATGTTGTGAAAAATGGTATCTACTTGGCAGGTGGTGGTGCGCTTATCAAGGGCCTCGACCAGCGTTTGTCGAAGAAGTCGGGACTTCCAGTGCATATCGCCGAGGATCCACTTCGCGCTATCGCACGCGGTACTTGCATCGCTCTTAAGAACATTGGTAACTTCTCATTCCTTATCGGTGGCGATAAATAACCCGCAGGGGAGAGAGAACGAGGAGAGAGTAGATAGGGAGAGAACGAGAGAGTTACATAACGATATATCTTTAAACGAGGCTGTCAGCAGATTTGTTAGGCAGCCTCTTTCAAACGAATATGCATAGACTTATAGAGTTTATAAAGCAGATTTATGTTCTGGTGTTGTTCATCCTCTTGGAGGTTGCAGCGCTATGGACATACGCCACGTCGTCGCCATATACCGAGGCAAAAATATTGTCGCGTACAACGGCTGTGGGAGCTGCTATAAGTGGTGCGGTTACGGATGTGGAGAACTTCTTTGCTCTGCCCGAGGCTAACCGTCTGCTTAACGAGCGTATCGCGCAGCTTAACGAGGAGCTCTACGATCTCAAGGAGCGTAGCTTGGAGGCTCCATACGAGGTGATGTCGGAGGGCGAGGGACCACAGTTCCGCTACCACCCCGCAAGCGTGGTGTCGATGACGACCAATCGTCAGCATAACCTCATAACCCTTAACCGCGGTACGTTGGATGGTATCTCGAAGGATATGGGTGTTGTAACGCCGTTGAACGAGTTGGTGGGATATGTGGTGTCGTGCAGCGACCATTACTCTATTGTTCAGCCTATGCTTAATACCGAGTTTAGTACGGGAGGCCGTCTGGTGGATAATGGCCACGTCTGCGTAATCTGGTGGTCGGGCAATTCGAAGTATGAGGTCGAGGCGAAGGAGTTGTCGGTCTACTCGGAGCCTAAGGAGGGTATGCGTGTTGAGGTGCGCTCGGAGCGTCTGCCCGAGGGCGTGCTTATCGGAACCATCACCGAGTTTGAACTAAACACCGAGCGTTCGGCTTATAGCGCGAAGATTGCCATTGCGGCAGATATGTCGAAACTCGATGATGTGCTTATCGTGGAGAATACGAACTACGGTGAGATTGAGGAGCTTATGCAGCAGACAGAATAGTAGCCCAGAGGGTAACAAAAGAGATTTTTTTAGAGAGTTACAATGTTTAGAAGTATCCCATACATAGGAATGACTGTCGTGTTGTTGTTCCTCCAGATATTTATCCTTGACGAGCTGTCGATAGCTATGTGGCTACGTCCGATGCTCTTCCCGCTTATCGTTATGTTGCTACCTATGGAGTGGCGCACGATATGGGTGTTGTTGGCAACCCTCGCTGTGGGTGTTGTGATGGATGCGGCACTTGGCGGTGCGGGCCTCTATACCTCGACGCTTCTACCTCTTGTGGTTATGCGCCGCTGGATATTGTATATCACAACAGGCCGTAGCGTAGAGGCGGGCGACCAGTCGTCGTTGCTGTCGCATATGTCGTCACGTCAGCTGATGATATATGTTGCGGCGATGATTGCGCTACACCACACGTTGTTCCTTACGCTTGAGTCGTTGTCGTTTGTTGCGCCATTGCGCCTCGTGGCAACGATAATATGTAGCACGCTATTGTCTGTGGCATTGGCGTGGTCTGTGGTGCGTTTGTTTGTCTCTAAAATCGTTGCGAAGTAGTTATGAATCAGGGATATATGCGATATAGAATGCTGCGTATAATTGTCGCTGCGGTGGGCGTGGTGATTCTTATACGTCTGTTCTCTATGCAGATACTCTCGGACGAGTATGATGCCAAGGCTACGCGCAACATCGTGCGTATCGAGACGGTGTATCCTATGCGTGGCGAGGTGCTTGACCGCCGTGGCGAGTATCTCGTTAAGAGCCGCGTATGCTATGATGTTGTCGTGGTACACCGCGAGCTTCCGAAGGAGGGCTTCGATACTATGCGCTTGGCGTCGATTCTTGATATCACCCCCGAGTACCTCAATAAGCAACTTAAGAAGGCACGCCAGAGTCCGCGTGCCGCAATCCTTGTCGTGGGCTACCTCTCACAGGATAATAAACTGCTCCTTGATGAGGGTAACTTCAAGGGCTTCCACACCCGTTTCCGTACGGCACGTGAGTATCCCCGCAAAATTGGTGGTAACCTGCTCGGTTATGTGAGTGAGGTTACGGATAATCAGGTTGAGAAGTGGGAGTACTACGAGAAGGGCGACTACATTGGTACCAATGGCGTGGAGTCGGCATACGAGACTCTGCTTCGTGGCGAGAAGGGCCTCAGCTATCGTATCTACGATTCGCACGGTGCGGTGCAGGGTAGCTATAACGATGGTGCGGATGACATATTGCCCGTTAAGGGTGCGCAGCTAACCTCGACTATTGATGCACGTTTGCAGGAGTTTGCCGAGGAGCTTATGGTGGGTAAGATTGGCGCTGTGGTGGCTATCGAGCCATCGACGGGTGAGATTCTTGTTATGGTGTCGTCGCCATCCTACAACCCCGACCTTATGGTAGGCCGTCAGCGTAACAACAACTACGCCTCGATGATTCACGATATGCGTCAGCCGCAGTTCAACCGCGCGGTGAAGGCGAAGTATCCTCCAGGCTCAACGTTCAAACTCGTGCAGGGACTTATCGGACTTCAGGAGGGTGTGCTACGCTCTTCGGACCGCTATCCTTGTAACCTCGGTTTCTCGTATGGCTCGCGTAAGATGGCGTGCCACGCACATAGCTCGCCCCTCGATTTGCGCGATGCTGTGGCGCACTCTTGCAACGCATACTTCTGCTACGTCTTCCGCGATATGATTACCAACGCTAAGTATGGCTCGGTGAAGGAGGGTGTGAGAGTGTGGAATAAGTATGTCGAGAGTTTCGGCTTTGGCCGTCAGCTTGGTACCGACTTCTTTGGCGAGGGTAAGGGTTATGTGCCTACGCCAGAGTACTACGATAAGGGTTATAACGGACGGTGGAACTGGGGTACGGTGATTAACTGTGCCATTGGTCAGGGAGCGCTGGGATGTACGCCATTGCAGATGGCAAACCTCGCGGCTATCGTGGCAAACCGTGGTTACTACTATATACCTCACATTGTGAAGCATATCGAGGGACGTGACTCCATTGATAGCAAGTTCTACGAGCGCCACTACACGATGGTCGACTCTATCCATTTCGTGCCGATTGTCGAGGGTATGTGGCGCGGTGTGAACGTAGCGGGTACTTCGGGCAGAGCGCGTCTTGAGGGTTTGGATGTGTGCGGTAAGACAGGTACGGCGCAGAATCCTAATGGTGCCGACCACTCTACGTTCCTGTCGTTTGCACCAAAGAACAACCCAAAGATTGCAATCTCGGTATATGTCGAGCACGGTGGCTTCGGAGCCTCTATCGCATTGCCTATCGCAAGCCTTATCGAGGAGTTGTACCTCACCGACACCATCACTCGTCCGGAGATGGTCGAGCAGGTTCTCAACTTCAAACCTAATTATAGCCGTAACTACGATGCCAAGCAGCGTAAGTACGACGAGGAGCGTCAGAAAAAAGCAGCACAAAAGAGATAACTATGTATTCGGATTATAACATATCGCGTCGTAACTCGAGCATCTCCCTCTTCGGCAATGTCGATAGGGTGGCTCTGGGTTTGTATGTCGCAATCGTACTTATCGGTGTGTTGTCTATCACCTCGGCATCGTTCGACCCCGATACTACAAACGTCTTCTCGTTCAGCCATAACTATATGAAGCAGCTGATGTGGGTGGGTATCTCGTGGACTATGGCTACGGTGGTGCTTCTGCTGGATAGAAGACTCTTCCATATGTTTGCCTATCCCGCCTATGTGTTGGGTATATTGCTGCTTATCAGTACGTTGGTATTCGGTACGCGAGTCAATGGTGCTAAGGCGTGGTTTGAGATAGGTAGCATCCGTATTCAGCCTGTGGAGTTTGTGAAAATTGCCGTGTCGCTGATGATGGCGCGTATTATGAGCGACTACGCCTTTAATATCAAGCGCTTGGTCGACTTGGTAAAGATTGCCGTAGTTATCTTGCTGCCCTTCGGAATTATCGTGTTACAGAACGATACGGGTTCGGGTTTGGTCCTCGGAGCCTTCCTCTTTGTGATGTACCGCGAGGGATTGTCGAAGTATCTCTACTTCCCGATAATCTTCACGATTGTACTCTTCGTTGCGGCACTTATCCTACAACCTACGGTGATATTCCTCGCCCTATTGGTGATGTTTACGCTCTATAGCATCTTCAAGTCGGGTGAGTTGATAGGCCATCTGCGCTTCTTCTTCGGTATATTGCTGGGATGGCTGCTGCTCTCGACGCTCACGCCGCTGAGTGGCTACGTGTCGCTGATGATAGTGTGTGGCGTGGCGGTTGTGGTACTCGCGGGCTTGGCCATCAAAACTCGCACGATGATGCTTCTGTGGCCTATTGCGATGTTCTTCTATGCTATGGTCTTTGTGCCTACGGCAGATACCCTCTTCGAGCATCTTGAGCCTCACCAGAAGAATCGTCTTCTCACGTTCGTGGGCCTTGTAGATGACCCGCGCGATGTGGGTTATAACGTCAACCAGTCGAAGATTGCTATCGGCTCGGGAGGTGTGTTCGGCAAGGGATTTATGCAGGGTACGCAGATTAAGTATGACTACGTTCCAGAGAAGCATACCGACTTTATCTTCTGTATCGTAGGCGAGGAGTGGGGTTTTCTGGGTGCTGCCGTTGTTGTGTTGCTATATGTGTCGCTTATCCTGCGCCTTATGAAGATGGGCGAACGAATAAAGGAGCCTTTTGGACGAATATATTGCTACTCGGTGGCCTCGATACTCCTTATTCACGTTATAGTAAATATAGGTATGACCATAGGGCTTATGCCTGTGATGGGTATTCCGTTGCCGCTGATGAGCTACGGCGGTTCGTCGCTTGTGGCCTTCACGCTTTTGATTATGATTGCCATACGCCTCGATGCCTCGACCACGCAGGGCGACTACCTATAATAATATGTATAATCCAAACGTTAAAGATATGTCGAACGAAAGATTGATATTTGTTACCAACGATGATGGCTACCAGTCGAAGGGTTTTCGCGCTGCGGTGAACCTCGCCCGCGAGTTCGGACGTGTTGTCGCCATTGCACCAGAGCGTGTGCAGAGTGGTATGAGTCAGGCTATAACCATTACCCAGCCGCTCTTCTTGCGTAAGGTCGAGAGTGGCGAGAACTTGGAGATTTATGCCTTCTCGGGTACGCCCGTAGATTGCTCGAAGGTGGCCTTCGACCATATCTTTTTGGGACGTAAGGTCGACCTTGTGTTGTCGGGTATCAACCACGGCTCAAATGCCGCGGTGAATGTTATGTACTCGGGAACTATGGGTGCGGCTATCGAGGGTAGCTTCTATAACATCCCTGCAATTGGTCTGTCGCTCGATGACCACGATGCGGATGCCGATTTCGAGGGTGCTGTGGAGTATGGCCGTAAGGTTATCGCAGCGGTGTTGGAGGCGGCAGATAGACTACCTCGCCCGTTGTGCCTCAATGTGAATGTTCCACGTTGCAAGGCCGAGGAGATTCAGGGTATTCGCCTTGCACGTCAGACACGTGGCTTCTGGCGCGAGGAGTTCTACGAGCGTACCGACCCTCACGGTAGAGGTTACTTCTGGCTTACGGGAGCATTCCAGAATGCCGAGCCAGAGGCTGAGGATACCGACGAGTGGGCATTGGCACACCGATACGTGTCGGTTGTCCCAGTTCAGACCGATATGACTGACTATCGCCAGCTTAAGGCGCTCGACGGCGTGTTGTAACGAGTAGAAAGTAGGGTATGACGGCAGTAGAGATATTGATGATAGTCTCGATCGTTATGCAGGTCGGAGCTATGATTATCGCTCTGTTCTTGGTCGGAAGAACCAAGTATATGGCGTTGTGGATATGTTGCGTCATAAGCCTGCTGCTGCTTTGTGTCGAGCGTTACTTCCAGCTTCAGGAGTTTGCTGGTATCGATATCTCGGATATGGCCTTTGCGTGGGTGGGTATCGTGGTGTCGCTGAGCTTCTCGATATGTGTGCTTTGCGCCCGCTTCCTTGTCTCGCACGTCGAGGATGTTACGATACAGCGCCGTGTCCTCGAGAATAGACTCCTTACGTCGGTGCTTCGTACCGAGGAGCGCTCGCGAGCTTCGTTCTCACGCGAGTTGCACGATGGTTTAGGACCACTGCTCAGCTCGGCAAAGATGTCGCTCTCGGCGTTGCAGCGAGCCGAGTTAAACCCCAAGGATAGGGCGATGTTGCAGAATAGCACGGCGGCGATTGATGAGGCGATACGCTCCCTCAGGGAGATATCCAACAACCTCTCGCCACACGTCTTGAATAACTTTGGCTTGGCGCGAGGCATCAAGAACTTTGTGGATAGAGTAGGGCAGGTATACGAGAAACCCGCTATCACGTTCCATACCACACTGCGTGAGCAGCGCTACGATTCGAATGTTGAGGTTATCATCTATCGCGTAGTGTGTGAGCTTATCAACAACTCGCTCAAGCACGCCGAGTGTAGCCAGATACGCCTGTCGCTTGTCGAGGAGTCGGGACTCTTGGTGTTGGACTACTCGGATAATGGCAAGGGTTTCGTGCTTCGTGATGTGGAGTACTCGGGTATGGGACTCTCGAATATCCGCTCAAGAGTGTCGTCGCTAAAGGGTAAGGTTACGATAACGAGCCGTCCGACGGAGGGTATGAGCGTTAAGGTAAGGGTGTCGATTAATGGCGCCGAGATTACCGATGCCCCGAATTCGGAGGCTACAAGTAGAAAGAAACGTAATAGAAAAAATGGAAGGAAAAATCATTAAAATAGCACTTGTTGACGACCATACACTCTTCCGTACGGGGTTACGAGGATTGTTGTCGCAGCGCGATGATTTTGAGGTTGTTGCCGATGTGGGTAGCGGCGAGGAGTTTCTCGCGGCGTTGCCTACAATGGAGGTGGATGTTGCGTTTATGGATATCTCGATGCCGGGTATTGATGGCGTGGAGACCACACGCCGAGCCTTGCAGCAGCGTCCCGATTTGAAGGTTATCACCCTCTCGATGTTTGGCGACGACCACTACTACTCGCTTATGGTCGAGTGTGGCGCATCGGGATTCCTACTTAAGGACTCGGATATCGAGGAGGTATACTCGTCGGTTGATGCTGTGGTGGCTGGCGATAGCTACTTTAGTGCTGCGTTGCTCGGCTCGATGACTCGCAATATGAGTCGCCAGAGCGTTGCGGTGTCGGAGGATGAGGATGCTCTCTCGGAGCGCGAGATAGAGATTCTAATGGAGGTGTGTCGCGGTTTGTCGAATCAGGAGATTGCCGATAAGCTCTTCATCTCGAAGCGTACGGTGGATAAGCATCGTGCCAATATCCTCGAAAAGACGGGGTGCAAGAATACCGCAAACTTGGTGGTCTACGCAATTAAGAATCGTCTGGTAGAGATTTAACAGGGGCTAATAGAGGGGGCAAGCGATAGGCCTAAATAGTAATGCCGTTTTATATCACCTAAAAAATAAGGGTGTTCGCCAATGGTTGGTGAACACCCTCTCTTTTTACTCCTTCCACATAAGAATCGAAGACTTTATCTTGCCCGCCTCATCGTAGATGATATAGCCCTTATCATCGACCTCATAGAGCTGAATCCAATAGACATCCTCGTTGTTAACCTGAAAGTTACCTTTCGGAACAAGGATGCCGCCATAACGCTGCCCATCCTCAAATACTACGTTTACCAAGGCGTCAATCTCCGTAGTTTCGGGGGTGAAGGTGTAGGTAAACGCACGACGCGATACCTCCTCTTCGCGCAGAGAGTTGCTAAAGCCCACCATCTCGCCCGTAGTCTCGGCATAGTGGATGTCGTAGTAAATCTGACTCTTTGTGTCGACACTATACCAAAGAGTGTTGGCAATAGTATCCAATGTTGGGTACTCTGGTCGCTCCTTCTCTTCGGGAATGTTACAAGAGTTAAGAGCGACAATCGCCGCAATGCTTATAAGATATTTCAATAGTTTCATACTAGGTTATAAATAATGTTTATCCGTTAATAGCAATCTTTGGGCAAAGATAGAGAAATTTCTGGGAAATATGGTGTTAAGGGTGATGTTTTTTAGAAAATTATGGGCGAGGTGTTGTGCGGTTTAAGAAATTATACTTACCTTTGCGGGCCTTTTATTATAAGAGGTACTAATTTTTTTATTAACCATTTAACGAGCGATTGTATCGCAAACAAATTTTTCCATTATGGAGCAGAACAAAATTGTAGCTAACGACAATTTCGATTGGACAGCATTTGAGCAGGATCTTGGTGTATACGACCAGTCGAAGGAGGCTATCGAGGCAGCTTATGGCGCAACTATGTCTAACGTAGCAGTAGGCGAGGTTGTTGAGGGTACTGTAACAGAGATCAACAAGCGCGAGGTTACTGTTAACATCGGTTACAAGTCAGAGGGTCTCATCCCTGCAACAGAGTTCCGTTACAACCCAGACCTCACAGTAGGTGACAAGGTTGAGGTTTACGTAGAGTCTGTAGAGGATAAGGGTGGCCAGTTGGCTCTTTCACACAAGAAGGCTCGTCAGCTTAAGAGCTGGGACCGTGTTAACGAGGCTTTGGCTAACGACGAGATCATCAAGGGTTATGTTAAGTGTCGCACTAAGGGCGGTATGATTGTCGACGTATTCGGCATCGAGGCATTCTTGCCAGGCTCACAGATCGACGTTAAGCCTATCCGCGACTACGATGTATACGTAGACAAGACTATGGAGTTCAAGGTTGTTAAGATCAACCAGGAGTTCCGCAACGTTGTTGTATCTCACAAGGCTCTTATCGAGGCAGAGCTCGAGGCTCAGAAGCAGATCATTATGTCTAA